>JAGBKC010000093.1 GCA_017934115.1 Actinomycetaceae bacterium
ATGTGTGTGCATTGAAAGTGATGGGTGCATCTGCAGTTATGGCTGTGTATCTCTATAAACGCTTTCAAGGTTCGATGCCGAACGCCATTGTTATTTCTTTGTCTGTTGCTTATGCGTGCGGCCAGTGGACGATGCAGAATATTGTCAACATCATGTGGCTAGATATTCTTTATCTTTTTCCTGTCATGGCATGGGGTGTGTATATTTTTATTCATAAGGGGAAAAAGACAATACTGATTGTTTCTATCGCACTTTCTTTGATCATTAATTTCTATATAGGGGCTATATCGCTGCTTTTACTAGGGGTTTGGTTTCTTTTTGAAGGGGCTTTAGCCTTAGTGACTTACCAAGGTAAAAGGCTTATTATAAGTGTCAAAAAAACGATACATGCTGTGGGTATTGTGGCTGTATCAGTGTTGATGAGTGCATGGGTGATTATTCCTTCCTTTCTTATTTTGCAAAGAGGAAGAAAAAATACATCAGAAGATATCGAGTTTGTTTTCACTTATTCTTTATCGGATTTTTTTTCTAGATACACGAGCGGGGCCTTATATGATACTCAACATATTGGATATTATGCTGGTTCTCTTCTTATACTTCTCTTTGTGTCGCTCTTTTTTTATGGTATCTATGCAAAAAAGAAACAAACAAAAATATATATCACTATTGCAGCTGTTATGAGTGTTTTGGTTATGCTGATGGTAGCATGGCGCCCCTTCATTTATCTGATATATTTAGGTAGTGCTCCTCATGGCTTTGATGGAAGATACTCGTTTTTTTTGACATTCTTTTGTGTTTTTGGTGCATCCCTTTTTATGATGTTTGTGCGCAATGATATGAATGTAGTGAAAGTAGCTACCGATGTGCAACGGTATTGTGCAACTCATTGGCGTATGGTGATATATTCTTTTGGTTTTTTTCTTCTTAGTTATGTCTACTATACATGGGATAATGTTGTTTATGGTGGTAAGCATGTTCGGTTTACTCTTCTAACGCTATGCCTTACTTTTGTTGTGATTTATGCGTATATGCGTTTTTCTCGTTTACTTATGCGCACTGCGCTTGCATTTATGATAGTTGGACTAACGATTGTTGAATTGAGTTATTCAGGTTTATTTATTATTCGCTCCTTTGGTTCTGCTGATGCAATGTATACGAATCATTTTTCTTTGGTCAATGGCGTTGAAGGGAATGTGCAGAGAGTAAAAAATGAACAGATAGATGCAGAAAAAAATGAATCAGCTTTTCCGGTACGTATAGCCACCTTAGAATCTCCCTACTTTTATGATTATTCTCAGTATTGGCGTGCGAATCAATCTCTTGATTTTGGATTTACAGGGCTATCTGGGTATACTTCTCTTGCTAATTCTTCTTTGATAGCTTTATATGAACGCACAGGGTATATCGCTGGATCTGGGGTTTTAGTTAGGATGCATCAGCCTCTTATTTCTCTCTTTTCTTTGATGGGGGTTTCGCATATTCTCACCAATAGAGACACCATTGAAGGTACCAACAAAGTTGAATCATCTGCTGTTGTAGATGGATCTTCCCTTTTTAGTAATCCGTATGCTTTCCCTACAGTTATGAGTGTTCCTCGTGGGAATGAGAATGCTTTTGGTAATGTCAATGATGGAATTAAAAATCCATTTTCTGCACATGAAGTTTTGATGTCGCGACTTTTTGGTCGTGACATTCATATATATCATCCTTTGGATGTGTCTATGTATACCGATGGCAATACGGTTACCTACACTATAGATGATCTTTCTCCTGGTGCATCTGTCTATGGTGCTCTTCCGTGGCGAGGAAAAGAGGAAGGTGCTCGTGCTGAAGGAAGGCTAGAGATCAATGGAATAGCTTATCCTTACGGAGGGTATGCTGAAGGTATTTATGCTTTCTATGCGGAGGCAGATTCTACCGGTAAAGCTCAGGTGATCCTTAGAACTGAGCATGCTGATATGTATGAAGATCCACTGTTTTATTCCCTTGATCTTCAGCAACTTGGGCAATTATGTAGAGAGGCGCGCGCTAAACAGATCGATAATGTTTCGTACGAAAATGAGCGACTTGAAGCTCATGTCCAGGTTGATGAGGACTCGTATGTGTATGTGGCGATGTCGTATAACGAGTCTATGAGTGTGAAGGTGAATGGAAAAGAGGTAACTCCGTCGTTTTTAGATGAAACTCATTCTCTCATGTTGATTCCTGTATCTCAAGGCGATAATGCAGTTGTCGTAGAGTATTCGCTTCCTGGTCTTAAAATTTCACTTCTTGTGTCTCTATGTACGGTAATGTGTCTTATTGTTTACTATAATAAAGCTAGTGTTTTCAAGGTGTTTACGAAAATAAGACGAAAAAAGAGGGGAAATGATGCGAATAGATTTAGTTGTTCCATGCTTTAACGAAGAAGATAATGTTGATGAGTTCGTTAAGGTATGTTCTTCAGTCTTTGATGAATCGGAATTTTCTTATCGCCTCATCATGGTTGATGATGGTTCGAATGATGCAACGTTCTCGCATCTTACTGACCTTGCACATAAGAATCCATGTGTAGAAGTTATACAATTTTCTCGTAATTTCGGCAAAGAGGCAGCCATGATTGCTGGGCTTGAAGCAAGTTCAGGTGAGTACAGCGCTATTATTGATGCAGATTTGCAGCAGCGCCCTGAAGATGCCCTTGCAATGCTGCGCATTCTTGTTCAATCAGAGGGTGAATACGATTGTGTTGCTGCATATCAAGAAAAAAGAAAAGAATCCTGGCTGATAACAAAAATGAAGGGAATGTTTTACTCTATTTTTGCTAAGGCTGCTCGTTCGCAGGCCATTCCTCATGCATCAGATTTTCGTGTCTTTACCGCAACAGTTCGCGATGCTATTATCTCTTTACCTGAAAGTTATCGTTTTTCTAAAGGTATTTTTGCATGGGTAGGTTTTCGAGTTAAGCCATATGCATATGTTCCATCCGATCGCCTTCAAGGTGAATCAAAATGGTCTCTTTCTTCACTGATTCGCTATGCTTTTGAAGGCATACTTTCTTTTACGACATTGCCTTTACGGTTTGTTACTTATTTAGGTGCCGTTACCTCAATTGGTGCTTTGCTTTATGCTTTTATTACTGTGTTGCAAATACTTGTTTTTGGTAAAGATGTTCCAGGATATGCATCCACGCTGGTGGTTGTTTTATTGCTAGGCGGAGCGCAACTACTATCTATTGGAATTCTAGGGGAATACTTGGCTCGTGTATATATGGAAGGAAAACAACGTCCTCTCTATATTGTTCGTTCACGCGTGTGTTCTGAGGTGTCGGATGAGTGAGATGCAAGCTCAAGAAGAATCTTCTACTGGTGTGTATAAGCATCGCTTAAAAAAGCAGGCATTGTGGTACTTGTTTGTAGGGGGTTCTTCTGCAGTTATTGAATATGTGCTGTTCTTATGTATTTTTCATCTTTTTGATGTTTCCTTATTGATTGCCAACGGTGTTGCTGTTGTTACTGCTACCGTTTACAACTATATTCTTTCAAGCCAAGTAACGTTTCGAGGTGCACGCCATCCTGTATGGTCTCTTATTTCGTATCTTGTTTTATGGGTGGTGAATTTTTTTCTTTCCACTTACATGATATCTTTGATGCTTCTTATTGGCATTCCGTCATGGATAGCAAAAGGAGGAATGCAAGTGTGTGTAGCTGTATGGAATTTCTTTTTGTATAAATTTGTTGTATTTAGATAGATGTAACGCGCTAGTTGCACCTATTGTTCTTGTTAAAACCCTGATTCTGTGCGTTTTGGGTATGCTTTACGGTATTTGTAGATGTGTTTTGCATATGAAAGTAATATATATATTTTTCGCTTGAGGGATTGTTCTGTTGAATACACAAGTGGGTGGTTGTATTTTTTTTGTTTGATGAGGTGACGTACTTTCGTTTTTTCGGTGGGCGTAAGATATTTTTGAAGTAATCTCGATGGAACTGTGGAATATAATGCTTCTTCTTGTCCATATGCTACAGGTGTGTCGACATCTTTGATGTCATTGGCAATTGCTTGTGCTGGTGATGCTCCAGATGCGTGAACATAATAATTGTTGCGCCCAATACGTGGATTGACTTCAAAGAAAACAACTTCATTGGTGCGAGGATCTACTTTGGCATCAAAGTTAGCAAAACCGTGGTAATCAATGGATTCAAGGAAGGCTTGAACTGGAGCGAGAAGTGCGTCGTCGCGTGTGGATATCATGGCATTGGGAATGCCGGCTGCCGCAGCAGTGTGATCTTCTAGGAGAACATGTGCGCTTGCCAGTAGTGTGACTTTGCCGTGTTGGTTAACATATGCTGTAACAGAACGTTGGGTTGTATCGTCTCCTGGAATGAGCTCTTGAAGAAGATACTCACCACAAAAACCGGCTTCACGCAGTGTGTTCATAAGATGTATGTACTCCTCATATGTGGTGATATGAGAAATTTTTTCTTTACCTTCAAAATGGATTTGTGCCCAATAAGAACTTAAAGCTGGTTTGCCGATAAGTGGAAAGGTGATGTGTGGTTCAGGTATTTTCCATGTGTCGTTGGTGCTATGAGAGAAATCTACACTTTGTGTTTGTGGAGTTTTCATCTGAACGTCATGAGCAAGCAAGGCAAATTCTTGTTTATCGCTTACACGCTGAAAAGTTTCATAGCTCGGGAAAGGAATAAAATAACCGAGCTCTTCAATGGTGCTTTTATGTTGAGTAATAAGGCTGACGTAAAAATCTGAATTTGTGAGGCAGATGAGCTGCGCTTGTGGTGTGTTGTTGTGAATTGACGTAGCGGTTTCTTTGAGGGCTTTGATAAGGTTCGCACCGTTACGTTTGATAGAGACAACCTGAGGTGAGCAAATGGAGGAATTGTCAATTGCTTGAGTGATTGATTCGCACAAAATGGTTGACGTGATGCCGTAGGATTCGTGAAAAGAGCGTGCAAGAGCGTAGACACCAATGTCTCCGCCAATAATAACTGGGTGAATGTTAGGCGTATAGGTGTCGGTGGATGTCATAAAAGCTCCTCTAGCGTAGTGTTATTTTCCTATCGTAAAGGATACCTCTTAAAAGGTGTGCTCTGTGCCTTATGTCATTAAAAGTTGCTATAGGAACATTACTTAAATCTTTGAGTTTAGAGTGTAAAAATAAAACTAAAGACCTTGGAGCTACATAAAAAAGGGGGATGTTCTCCAAGGTCATTGCCGAAAAGATCGAAAACGAAACAAAACGAAACAATTTCGACAATACCAATGATACACGAAATAAAAATTAAGGGGGGTTATAACTTTTGGGTGTTTCTTTCATGTGTGATATTTTGATAACATACGGGTATGGTGGATATGGGTGAGAATCAATCGAAGGAAATCGATACACATTTTTCTGCTCTTTATTCCACTATTATGCATGTCGATATGGATGCATTTTACGCCTCGGTGGAGCAGTTAGATTTTCCTGAATATCGTGGCAAACCAATTGCTGTTGGTGGAATGGATAAAGGTGTTATATCGACGGCCTCATACGAAGCAAGAAAATTTGGTGTGCGTTCAGCTATGCCTGTTTATCAAGCTAAGAAAGTGTGTCCACAGCTTATTATGAGACCTGTTCGCATGATGCGCTATCAAGAAGTGTCGGCGCATGTGATGGATATTTTGGGTAGTGTTACGCCTGTTGTAGAAAAAATATCAATTGATGAAGCATTTATTGACGTTGCGGGGAGTGTGCGTTTATTTGGTGCTCCGGTTCAAATTGCACAATATTTGCGTTCTGAGATCAAAAATAATGTAGGTATTAGTGCGTCCGTCGGTATTGCAAACGTAAAATATGCAGCGAAAATGGCTTCCGATTGCGCTAAGCCTGATGGTTTGCTGTATGTGTCTCCTGAAGAAACTCTTTCTTTTGTGCAAAGTAGGCCTGTTCGTGATTTATGGGGTGTGGGTGCAAAAACTCTTCAGATTTTACAGCGTCAAGGTATCCATATTGTTGGTGATATAGCGAATATCAGTAGAGATCGACTTGTTGCTTTACTGGGCCAGGCGCAGGGGATTCATTTATATGAATTAGCACATGGTATCGATACACGTAAGGTACATGCACCAGCAGAAGAAAAGTCAATCAGCAGTGAGCAAACTTTTTATACTCCTCTTTATAAAGTAGCAGATGTTGAGGAAGTGATGCTTTCTCAAGCTCATGTCTTAGCGCGAAAACTACGCGGAAAAAAAAAGAGCGCAAAAACCATTAGTATTAAAATAAAATTTTCTCATTTTCAATCATTAACTCGTTCACGCACCTTGATCGAAGATGTAACAACGGCCGAAAAAATTTATAACGTTGCTAAAGAATTATTGCGAGACATTGATGTGCGTTCAGGTGTGCGCTTAGTGGGATTGCGAGTTTCTCAGTTGAATTATGGCGCAATGGCACAACTTGATATTTTTGGTGATAGTGGGCGTCAAGAAAATGTTGAAAAAGCGATGGATAAAATTAAAGACCGTTTTGGATCTGCACTTGTTTCTCCTGCATCTTTAGTGAAAAATGAGCTGAAAGCCGAAAATAGAGAAAAAAATACAGGAAAGAAAAAGAACTGATAGTATTACACCATATCGTATGGGAGGAAATATGGCTTTATCTGATTATGAACGACAAATGCTTGAAGAACTCGAAGCTCAACTAGCCGACGAGGATCCTTCGTTTGCGTCGACGATGAAGCCTGAAGATTCTCCTTTATCTGTTGGTCGCAATGTGCATGTTTCATTGAAAAATGTTGTTGTTGGTCTTTTGATTGTGGTAGCTGGAATTGCTGTTCTGGTGGGCGGTGTTGAATTTTCGTTGTTGCCTATTGGCTTTGCTGGTGTTTTTGTAGTTTTTGTAGGTTTTTATTACTTATTCATCGGAGTAAAAGAAACCGAACAAAGCAAAGAAAAAGAAACAGTAAAAGCGAAAAAAGATAAGGTTTCTTTTATGGAAAAGCAGGCTCAGCGCTGGGAAAATCGTCAGCAAGAAGAAAACTAGCCTTCTTTTTCTTCTATTGATGTATGCCAGCAGTGTTGTGTAAGAGTTGTATTGTCGACAATAATATTTTGCCTTACACCATTGGGAGCAAAACCAGCACTTCTTAAAAACGATGTATGTGCATCGTCAGTGGAAAAAGCCCATATTTCTACTGTTGTGCCATTATATTTTTTTATGTTCTCGATAGCTGCTGCCAGTAGGCGCGAACCGTGTCCCTGTCGTGTATATGACGGGTCTACATGAAGAGATGTGAGTGTAAAAGTATCTTTTTTATCTGAAGGTGCAAAAGCACAAAAACCAGTGATAACACCGTCGTGGGTTGAAACAAGGAGACCGTGGCGATCTGGCAATGTTGCTAAAGTTTCAGACCAGATATGTGCAAAATCATCCGCATTGATTTTTTCGTGAGTTTCGTTTGAAAGATCTGTTTCAAGAGCTCTGCATATTTGCTCTTTCATTGCCTGAGCTTGAATAGCTCCAATTATGCGCGCATCTAAACCGGTTGCTGGGCGTACAAAAACATGTGCCATATTCTTAAGGCTACACTTTTCTTATTCTTTGTGCTTGCGATGTGTCTTGTTTTTCTCTTTTTGTAAAAATATGCAAAATAGATATCGAAGAAAAATATCAAGCGTTAAGATGTGACTATGGAAGAAACAATCACTAAGCCGCGTCGTACATTTGGTTCTGTTGGTGTTGCTATGGTAACGCCTTTCTTTGAGGATGGATCTCTCGATATTGATACAGCTGTTTCTTTGGCAGTTTCTTTGGTGGATCAAGGCTGTGATTCTTTGGTGCTTTCTGGTACAACTGGCGAGGCTCCTACAACACATCAGCCAGAAAAAGATGATTTGGTGCGTGAGGTGAAAAAGGCTGTTGGCTCACGTGCTCTTATTATTGCTGGAGCAGGCTCTAATGATACTGCTCATGCCGTACGAATGGCACGTAGTGCTCAAGCATGTGGCGCTGACGGTTTGCTTGTGGTTTCTCCTTATTATAGTCGCCCCTCTCAAGAGGGCATATATCAGCATATGTGTGCTATCGCCGATTCTACTGATCTTCCTGTTTTGCTCTATGATATTCCTGGTCGTACAGGTGTATCAATCGAATTGGATACTTTTAAACGCTTGAATGAGCATCCACTTATCAAAGGCGTTAAAGATGCTACGGGTAATATTGGTGCTGCATGTATAACTATGCGAGAAACTGATTTGGAATTCTATTCGGGTGATGACGTCTTAAACCTTCCATGGCTCATGAGTGGGGCTGTGGGCGTTATCTCAGTAACAGGGCACGTGAATGCTCCGGCATTGCGGGCTCTTGTTGAAGCGATAGATGAAGGTGATATTCACAAAGCGCGTGATATTTTTTATCAGCAAATCCCTATTAACAATGCCATTATGGGAGGCGGCCAAGGTGCTGTTATGGCAAAAGAAGCATTGAAATTAATAGGTGTAATTCCATCTGCAACTTTGCGTTTACCTCTTGTAGGTGCTTCACGCAGTCAACTTATTGCTTTGGTTGACGTGTTACGTAGCGAAGGTCTTATGTAGTTGAAAATGAAAGAAGGATAATGGCTCTTGATTATAAAACTAACCAAGGAGTTCGTATTATTCCCCTTGGTGGTGTAGGTGAAGTAGGGCGAAATTGTAACGTTTTTGAATATCGTTCTCGCATTATTGTTATCGATTGCGGTGTGCTTTTTCCTGAAGAATCTCAGCCAGGTATCGATTTGATTCTGCCTGATCTTTCTTATTTGGAAGAGAATATTGACCGTGTTGATGCCATTATTTTAACTCATGGTCACGAAGATCATATTGG
>JAGBKC010000013.1 GCA_017934115.1 Actinomycetaceae bacterium
TCATCAACAACAACATCCATGATGCTGCCATGGTATTCATGAGAAAACGATGTCACATCAGCATGATCATCAATAAAGACATCAACAAGTTCAGGCATATCAGACATATTATTTCTCTTCCTTAGCCTTCAACGCATACGCCACGAGATTGGCAAACAAAGGGTGAGCATGTGTTGGGCGTGACTTAAATTCCGGATGGGCTTGAGTAGAAACATAATAAGGGTGCAAAGAGCGGTCTAGCTCTACAAATTCCACTAAAGAACCATCTGGGCTTGTACCTGATATATGCAATCCAGCTTTTTCCAAATCATCAATATACGCAGAGTTCACTTCATAACGATGACGATGACGCTCGCTGACGTCTTGAGATCCATATGCTTCATAAACCAAAGAACCTTCTTTAACACGAGCCGGATAGGAACCTAAGCGCATCGTTCCCCCTAAATCACCTGCTCCATCAACATATTGTTGCTGCTCTTCCATCGTAGCAATAACAGGATGAGGAGTATCAGGATCGAATTCTGTCGATGATGCATTATCAAGATGAAGTAAATTGCGCGCAGCCTCAATAACCATTGACTGCAATCCAAGACATATTCCCAAAGTAGGAATTTTATTTTCGCGAGCAAAACGTAAAGCACCAATTTTGCCATCTAATCCGCGTACACCAAAACCACCAGGAACTAAAATTCCGTCGACATCACCCAATTGCTCTTGCGCACCTTGAGGCGATTCACATTCATCTGCACTCACCCATTTAATATGCATGCGCACATTATTGTGAATACCAGCCGCATTGAGTGCCTCTACCACTGAAAGATAAGCGTCATGTAAATCAATATATTTACCCACTAATGCAATAGTAACATCTCCTTGAGGATGACGAACTCGTTCTAAAACATCATTCCATGCTCCCCATTCAACATCATGATACGACAAGTTCAAACGACGACCAACATACGCATCTAGACCTTCTTTATGAAGAGTCACTGGAATTTCATAAATCGAGGACGCATCTTTACATTGAATGACAGCTTCACGATCCACATCACACATAAGTGAAATTTTATTCTTCACAGAATCCGGCAAATCCCTATCACAACGTAAAACAATTGCATCTGGCTGCACACCAATAGAACGCAAAGCAGCAACGGAATGCTGTGTCGGCTTCGTCTTTAATTCACCGCCAGCAGCCAAATACGGCACAAGAGAAACATGAATAAAGAAACAATTATCGCGCCCTAACATTTGGCGCACTTGCCGCGCAGCTTCAATAAATGGTTGCGATTCAATATCTCCAACAGTTCCGCCGATTTCCGTAATGATAACATCAGGAACATTCCCTAAAGCATCTGGCTGCGCTTGTGCACGCATACGCTCAATAATTTCATTGGTAATGTGCGGAATAACTTGTACACATTCTCCTAAATACTCACCAGCACGTTCTTTTGCCAAAACGGCAGAATAAACTTGACCTGTTGTTGAGTTAGCACTTCCCGACAATTCCACATCAAGAAAACGCTCATAATGACCAATGTCAAGATCTGTTTCTGCGCCGTCATCTGTCACAAATACTTCTCCATGTTGAAATGGATTCATCGTACCCGGATCTACATTGACATAAGGATCAAGTTTTTGCATGACAACGTTCAAACCACGAGCTCGTAAAAGATTGCCCAAACTTGAAGCAGTTAAACCCTTGCCTAAAGAACTCGCTACACCCCCAGTCACAAAAATCTGGCGCGTTACATGCACTTGCTGAGCTTTGAAATTATCGATTGCACTGTTACTCACGGAATTCAAATATATCATGCATCCATATGACATACATAGGATATGCATCAACCTCACTTATGAAGATCGTAAAATCACACATGCATCTTTATCCATTTTCCACATCACAAATGCAGACATTCCAACAAAAACGAATGTGGGAAATATAAGTGCACACACAATTATGGCAAAGTGAGTGCTTATTGCCATCACTATCTCAGCCATTGCCCATGAAATTCCAGCAATACATATAATCAACAAAATAATCACAATCATTTTAAGCCAATGGAAAGTACGATGATCTTGATTAATCAGTCGGCGAAGAAATATATACTGCACAAAAGCACCAATACTCATTCCCACCGTCAATGCACTACCAATAAAAAAGAAAAGAGCTTCTCGTTCCATTATTCCTTTTGCATAACCAGCAATTATCAAGAAAAGAGCCACACAACTCCATGCACCCACCTGAGAGAACATCACAACACGCGAGGCTTGAAGAGAATAAAGCAAACGCGAAAAATGATACATAAGTACAAAACCAATCAACGCAGGAGCCATCGACACAATAGCTACATATAAACCATCTACAGGGCGCAACAGGTGAAAAAAAACCGATAGAGGACGAGCACTAACAAGGAGAATCCCGGCGCCTATAACACCAAGATACAAAACCAGCCGACTAGATACCATTGCTAATAAAGAAATTTCTTTTTCTTCACCTGTCACAATGAGACGCGAAAATACAGGAAAAATAACCGTAGCAACAGGATAAGAAAGAACAGCAAAGGGTAACATATAGATCGCATTAGCAAAAGTGTATATAGGATACGCCCCACCATCAGCAAAGCGATTCGCAAAAAACATAATACATACTGTTGCTACTTGTTGAGCAATAAGACCACCAAGCCCTGCCAAAGATAATGCAAGGACCTGCCGAAGAACACCGTGAGGAAAACGAATCGTCCACGTCAATGAGACATAACGCATCACAGCAATAAATTGAGGAAGCGCAAGCATCGCTACTCCCCCATTCACTCCCCAAGCAAGCACCATCAATGAACGATACGAAAGGTGTTCAGGAGAATTGTGCATCCCAAAAGCAAGCATGTAGAACAGAAAAAAAGCTCCCATTGTCACAAGTGACGACAACAACGGAACAAACGAAGAAAGAAAAAATTTCTTATGAGCTTGCAAAATTCCCGATGAAACAACCGCAATAGCATATAAAGGAATCTGAAAACTAAAAATACGGAGCAATGTAGATGCCACTACAACAGAAGATTCTCTACTTTCAGGCATGAGAAGAGAAATCAAAGGAGCCGAAAGAAAATAAACCACACCTGCCATAACGCTAGCAACAAGAAAAGTCCATACCATCAAAGCAGATGCAACATTTCTTTTTTCTTGATCGTCATTCTTTTCGATATACCTTCCCACGATAGGCACGACCGAACCAGCTAAGGCACCACCAATAACTATTTCGAAAAAAACATTCGGGATAGCGTTAGCCGTAGAAAAAGCTTCTCCTATTGCGGTATCTCCCAAAGAAAAATTTTGCACAAGAACACGCATAAACCCACCAAGACGCGACAATAATGTCACAACTGCAACGACACCAATCGCTCCTAAAATGCGTGTAATTCTCTTCAAAATCTTCGCCTTGTTTACTAATGAACACCTAGATTATCAAGAAAATGCAAAAATGGATTTCTCTCAATAACTTTAGAAAAAGATACACGCTCTGATGCAAGTGTAAGCCCTGTTATTATACTAAAAACAAACATATTATGCGCTCGTGAATACCCATCTGCAAGGTGATACCCTACCATCGCTCCAAGTGTATTTGCTCCTGTATCTCCAAGCATCGTTTTTCCTGATACATCATCAGGCAGACAAGAAAGACATAAACCAACCACAGAGGCATTTCCAGCTAAATTGCACCCGCGCAATATTTGTTCAAAAGAAACAATGCCACACACTTTCAAAGCTCTTCCTGGTTTCAGATCAAAAAGATTCACCAAATTAGCACTACCTGCAATAATGCCAGTCTTCACAAGCCATGAAAAAAAATTCTTCTCATCATCCTTCACCATCATATAAGAAGAAAAAGCACTGCCTGCACCAATAAGAAAAATTTTCAGTGCACCCGTACTAATCTTTCCATCTTTTAATGCAGATATATGACCATTCAATCCTTTTGCCTGTACGTCAAATTTATCTTCAAGATGATCATCAATATATCCTGCTACGGAGGAAGCAAGAATAGGCACAAGAAATCCTATGCGCTTTCCTCGAGGAATAAACATTAAGGAAGCGATACTACCAATAACAGCATCAATTCCTTCAGTAAGAAAAACATCAGAACCATCTTTATGGGACTTTTTCCATGTTTTTTGAGAAAAAGTTTTTTTCTTCGCCGTGAAAATTTTTTTACTTATTTGAACAGCACCATAGCCGACAGCAATTCCCGCACATACATCAAGGATTTTCTTTTTCATGCACCTATCCCTCAGCTGAAGGCTCACCTGCATTAGCGTTAATAGCAACAGGAATGCCTAATGTGGTTACCGCATTTTCTCCACGTCCTAACCGGATGTGATTACCATTGTGTTCGTAAGTAAGCCCAACAGCAATATTATAAGCTCCAGCTACTCGACCTAAAGAATCAATAACAGATGAACGCGAAACTTCTTCCAATTTTTTTATAACATTCTCATCATTATATGTAGCTACAACATGCGCACCTTGACTCGTAAAAATTCCTTCAAGAGGATCAATAAATTGTTCACGTGCTTTATTTTCATCTTTATAATTTTCTGGCAGATTATCTGAATTGCTAAAAAGAAGCGATGGAACAAAAAGAACAGTTGCCTGTGCTTTTTCTCCTAAAGTTTCGTCAATACTAAGAAAATTATGCTCCTCATCATCGGAGGACAAAAAAGAAATAAGTGTCGAAACGCCGTCATGCGCTGTACCTTCACGGGCGATCGTGTCGATTGCTGAAGCAAGAATCTCAAAAGATGTTGACTTATCATTGATGGTGGATATAATTCCACTTCCTCTCACTTGTGATGCTAATGCATCTCTATACTGCGCATTCACCGTTGAAAGGGCTTGGTCGGTTACCGAAACACAAACAGTAATGCGAGCACCTGAATGAGCAAGAGCTTTCTTTGCCTCTTCTACATCTTGCGCTTCCACACCTGGCAAGATAACAAAAGCAACTGTTTTATCTTTTAAAACGTCTTTAGTTAATTGTTGAGCTGCAATTGTCAAGCTCTCTTCTGAATATTTCAAGTTATCTTCTAGTTCTGATACGTTTTGACGCGCTTCTTCGCGAGATGTACGTAAATCTTCCACTTCATGTGAAAGTACCTTACCCATAGAATTCTGAAGGGGACCTGCTCCCAAAATAACTCCCACCGATAAAGCCATAAAAACAGAAATTAATGAGACCAGATGAAAACGAAAATCAACCATGTTACCCCTTCCGCTTAAAAAAGTCCTTTTACAAAGAACGTAAAATCATCAATATAGGAACGAAGAATAGTAAAAACTATATGACCAAAATCAGTACCCCACATGGCAACACCAGTTGCCAAAATACCTGACACTACAAGAAAGAATAGCTGCAAATTTGATATTTTTGCACGATAAAGGCGCGACACACCTTTTGCGTCAACAAGTTTTCCTCCCACAGCTAAGCGGGTTAAAAAGGTCGATGCCATACCATTTCGACCTTTATCTAAAAACTCATTTAATGTATTATGAGCGCCGACAGCCACAATCAATGAGGCATTTTTACCATCAGCAAGTAACATGGCCACATCTTCTGAAGTTCCCGTACATGGAAAAACGACATAAGGAATTTCTAAATCTTCTAATCTTTTCTTTCCTGGCGCATTTCCGTCCCTATAGGCATGAACAACGATTTCAGCACCAGATTTCAATGCCTTATCAGAAACAGAATCCATATCACCTATAATCATATCTGGTCGATAACCAAGATCTAATAAGGCATCTGCCCCGCCATCAACTCCAATAAGAAGTGGTCTGTATTCACGAATATAGGGACGCAAAGTTACGAGGTCTTCTTTATAATGATGACCGCGCACCACCATCAACACATGTTTACCCTCAAATTTTGTTTGAACGTCAGGAATACCAAGGCCATCAAAAATTAAATTTTGTTCACGCCCAACATATTCCATCGTATTGGCAACGAAAGCTTGCAATTGCGCAGTCATTCCCGAGCGTGCTTCTGCCAAATTATACGCAATGGATGACGATGTTTGAATAGTTCCCTGAGCAATAAGCTGACCATCAACATATACTCCGCCATCATCTGTGAAAGAAACGTCATCACCATCATTTAGATCCATAACATCTGCACCGAGATCGTCGATCAGAACGATACCTGCATCATTAATGATTTCTGGACCTAAATTTGGGTATCTTCCCGATGTAGATTTTGCAGCATTGAAAACCGCTATGGGTTTGCATGCAACCAGATTTTCAGCCGACACTCTATCTATATCCACATGGTCAATAACAGCTATACGACCTTTGAGAAGACGCTTGGTCAAATTTTTTGTACGTGAATCTACTTGAACAACACCATAGGTGTGCCCATCGAGCACTTCTTTTTTGTACTTATGCAACAAATTCACATATCCTATCTTGCCACAGAAACAATAGATAAAAGTTCAAGAATATGTGCCCGTGCTTTATCTGACACAGTTCCAGAAAGCATGCGGGCTAATTCGTCAACTCGTTCTTCTCCAGTCACCTTACTTACCTGCGTTGATGTGATTTCGTTATCGTCGCTTTTCTCAATAAAAAATTGCGATTGAGCAAAGCAGGCAACTTGAGCAAGATGTGTAATCACAATAACTTGATGATAACGCGCCAATTCAGCTAAACGCCTGCCAATCATCTGCCCCGTTTCTCCACCTACACCAGCATCAACTTCATCAAAGACAAATGTTGTGGGGACATCATGAGCTTTTTGAGCCATGACCACTTCAAAGGCAAGCATTAACCGCGATAGTTCTCCACCAGAAACACCCTTAGCTAATGAAACAAAATCACCAGATGAATTCGTACGTGCCATAATAGAAATATCATCCATGCCATGTGGGTGAGGTTCTGTTTTCTCAACCGATATCGCAACTTCAGCTTTGCTCATTCCCAAAGAACTCAACTCTTCATTAACCTTTTGAGCAAGCTCTTTAGCGCACTCAAGACGCTTCGTATGTAATGTATTACCAATTATTTCCAATTGTTTTAAAAGTTCTCCATACTCTTTATCTAATTGTTCTTTTTTTTCTTCAGGATCTTCTAAAGCATCAAGTTGCTCACGCGCACGTTCAGCTTCAGCAAGAGCATCGTCAAGATCCATACCTAGCTCTTTACGTAAGGCAGTTAACTTATGGCGACGCTCATGCAAAGCACTGATCCGTTCCATATCAGGTGATATTTCCTGAGCAGCAAGCATAATATCTCGAGTAATATCATCTATGTCAATGCGTAAAGATTGCACTCGTTCTTTTAACTCATCAGTTGCATAATCATCAATAAGATTTTCACACACTTTTACCGCATCAATAACACCCGTTGCATCGACGTCTCCACCTTGCAACACAGACAATGCATTCATATAGGCAAGATAATGATCTTGTTCTTTTTCTAAATACATAACAGTATTTTTAATGCTTTGCTCTTCACCTACCTGAGGTGAAAGCTCATCAATTTTACTGACAAATGCCTCAAGAGCAATACGATTACGAGCTGCTTGACTCATCAATTCATCATGCTCATCACGTCGTTGTTGAAGATCAATAAAACATTTATATACATCATTCCATTGGCGATACACATCAGCAATAGAAGATGAACCAAAATTATCAAGAAGTTCACGCTGCTGAGATGCATGCGCAAGCAACAGCTGATCCGTTTGACCATGAACAATAAGAAGTTTATGAGAAATTTTTTTCAAAAAAGACAAAGGAACTGAACGCCCTCCAATATATGCGCGTGACCGCCCTGTTTTAGGAACTTCTCGCACAATAACAATAGCTACCGTCCCATCTTCTTCGTCCCATAAAACTCCGGCATTCCGCAATTCCTCCATAATTGGTGAAACAGAAGAAAAACTAAAGACACCTTCAATACGTGCCATATCGGCACCATGACGCACAAGTGACGTATCTGCTTTTTCCCCTAAAAGAAGCAGCAAAGAGGAAATGATCATCGTTTTACCTGCGCCAGTTTCACCTGTAAACACAGTAAACCCATCAGATAAATTCAGCCGAGCCTGATGAATAACCCCAAGATTCTCTATGCACAATTCTTCAATCACTGGCGGTCCTTTTTGTCTCTCCACCCTTCTACAGGCAAATCAAATTTTGTGATAAGTCGCCCTGAAAACGGTGTATTTGATAAACGCGCAAGCCACACTGGCTGGTCACCTTTAAGTGCAGTAACTGCCGCCCCCGCAGGCACATGAAGAGAACGCCGCCCATCACAATGCAGCATGGCATCATATTCACGAACTTGAAGTTCAAGCTGAGAATATGGACCTACAACAAGAGGTCGCGTAAAGAGAGCATGTGCTGCAACGGGAGTCATCACCATACATTCGACATCGGGCCACACAACAGGGCCTCCTGCCGAAAAATTATAAGCTGTTGAACCGGTTGAGGTGGAAAAAATAACACTATCGGCCCTAAAAGACGAAACAGCCTTACCTTCAACTCCCATATCTGCCACAAGCACATGGGCTCCATCTGCTTTTGAAACAACTGCTTCGTTTAATGCCCATGCATGTTCAACGTGCCCATCTGCATAATGAATGCCTACATCAATTGTCATTCTTGGTTCTTTATACCAACGTGCTTTTGCAATACTATCCACAACATTATCTATATCTTCTGGATCTGCTTCCGTCAAAAAACCAACATGACCATAATTAATACCAAGAATAGGAATACCCCATGAACGCGCACGCTCTGCTGCATACAAAACAGTGCCGTCACCACCAAAGACAACAATAAGATCGACGAACTGAGCATCTTCGTTTTCTAAAAACGTTGTTTCAACACCATATTCTTCAAGAGATCTCTGCATCTTTAGAGCACTTTCACGGGCAGCATCTTGATGATCATTCCACAGCATCGCCACTTTTCGTGCCATATGATACGCTCCTTATGCATTATTGATGTACATTATGATATCAGTTTGCTGGCCCATCAAGAATTGCTTGTTCTATAGCCATGTCGATATCATGAATCACATTATCCGAATCTGCATTCATGTAGATAAAGTATTCCACATTTCCTGCAGGTCCTGGCAGTGGTGATGGAGCAACGGCGTGTAAGCTCAGACCATGCTCGCACGCACACGTCACAACCTTTTTGATTGCATACTTATGCCACACCGTATCGCGCACGACCCCCTTTGCACCAATATGTTCTTTGCCCACTTCAAATTGAGGCTTTACCATCAATAGAAAATCAGCATGAGAATCTGCAGCTTTTATCAGCGGAGGTATCAACAATGTGAGAGATATAAATGAAAGATCGCCAACAACAAGTCGAGCAGGAGGAAAAACAAGATTGGGATCAAGAGTGCGAATATTAGTTCGCTCTATTACTTTGACTCGCGCATCTTCACGCAGTTTCCATGCGAGTTGCCCATAGCCCACATCAACGGCGTACACCATAGATGCACCTTTACGTAAAAGAACGTCAGTAAAACCGCCAGTTGAAGCCCCTGCATCTAAACAAATACGCCCATCAACGATAGGAGCATTATCACCTAAATAGTCAAAAGCACCTAGAAGTTTATAGGCGCCGCGCGAAACATACTGCTGACCTGCATCTTTCACAACAAGCGCACCTGAGGGTTCAATATTACGTGACGCCTTAAGAACCTGTTCTCCGTTATAAAAGACTTTTCCTTCGCGGATCAGATGAAGAGCTTGGGTGCGCGAAGGTGCCATTTTTCTGCGCACCAATTCAGCATCCACGCGCCTAAAACGAACCATCTTTATGCCTTCGACATCTTTTTTTGTAACTCTGCATGTATTTTCTCTAGCGTATCGATATCATCTTCTGATAGCTCGCCTGCCTTATTATCAAGATCATCAAGAAGGCTCTCGTATGACACGGGAGCTATATCTTGAGGTGAAGCATCTATCATGAGTGCACACCCCCATCACGCACAAAATCACCAACAGGATAATCTTCTTCAAAATAATCAACTTCACCTGTTTGTTCATAAACAGGAAGCCATTGCTCACGAATACTGTTAGCTTTGTCGTTACAACCAAGATCGTCATAACGATCAGCTTTGACAAGCTCAAGGCGTGCACGTAATTCTTTCGTAATTTTATCTGTTTTAACATTCTGTAAAATCTTCAAACCAGTTTGCGCATCTTCTAGATCAGCATAGGCACCTGAAAGAACAATCATCAATTCCACCTGTTGTGCTTTTGAAAGTTTATGAAGCGGAATCTCTTTAATAAACGAAACTGCCTTTTGCGAGCGCCCTAAACCGCGTTCACAATCAGCTTCGAGTGGCGCATGTGTGTAATCGTTTGTCATACGCCTATATGTACGTAATTCGCGTAATGCTTGAGCATAATCTTCTGTCATGTATGCTGCCACACCTAAAGCTTCACGAACAATATTGATGCGTGGAGCTCTCTTATATGCAGCATGTGCATGTTCATAAGCTAGTTGTGGATTTTCATTAAGAAGCATTCCTGCATACACAAGGTGACGTGCTACTGTGTCGGCATGCTCTTTAGATAGACTGAGTAATTGGCGGCGCGCTTGAGCGTCGAGGTCTTGCGCCTTGATTTCTTTCGGTATTAATAACTCTTGAGATGAGGAATGTAAGTCATTTTTTACGCGTGATTGAGCAGACGGACTATCTTGACGGGTATGTGAAGAATTTTTCTTAGAAAAGGATGCTTTCTTTTTTTTGGCATTAAAGGAACGCGACTTATTTTGAGAAGCGGTAGAGATATGAGCTTTTCTCCATTGTGATCGTGAAGAAGTTGCAGTTTGCTCAACATGTACATCATCTTCGTGTGACATCCGTTCTCCTTTAAGAAACTCGTGTACTCTCTTGATTATTGTATATTCCCATACATCTTGAAAGATTTTATTTTGCTATAACTCTCACTATTCCACAAGTATTATATAACTCCTTGAATAGTTGATTTTATTATTAAAAGTGATATTATGATTAACGGCGTTGTCGCGAAAGCGTTAAAACGCCTTTTTTCATGTCTAATGAAACACGAAGGGAGACATCATGATTAAAGGGTTCAAAGAATTTATTTCACAAGGAAATGTTATTGATCTTGCAGTCGGCGTGATCATTGGTGGAGCTTTCAGCACTATCGTCACTGGCCTTGTTGATGGAGTCATTAATCCTCTTATTGCAGCAATTTTTGGTAAACCTGATTTCAATTCTGTTGGCGAATTCACCCTTAATGGCACAGTTATTCAGCCAGGAATCATTATAACTGCAATTATCAATTTCCTTCTTATTGCCTTTGCTTTGTACTTTTTCTTAGTTGTTCCTATGAATAAGTTGAATGCAATGAAAAAGAAAGAAAAAGAAGTTGAAGTTTCCGAAGAACCATCGGCAGAAATTCAACTTCTCACTGAAATTCGTGATTCACTTGTTGCGCGCCAATAAGACATCTTTCATAAAAGGAAGTAGACATCACTTTATGTTTACTTTCTTTTTTTATATAATTTTTCACACATTCAAGACATACTATTATAAGGAGAAATAATGGCCATTACAGTTCACGTTACAGGTTTGACCTGTAATAACTGCGTTAAGCATGTTGATGAAGAACTACAAGAAATCGACAGTATTATCTCCACAAAAACAACTCTTGTGAAAGGCGGGCAATCCATCATCCGCATTGAAGGTGACGCACAAGACCAACAGATCTATGATGCCATTGCTGAAGCTGGTGATTACACTATTACATCTATCTCCCACTCATAATGTCACACGAAGAAACAACAGAAATAGAACTTGCCATTAGCGGCATGACATGCGCTTCCTGCTCAATGCGCATAGAAAAAAAATTAAACAAATTACCTGATGTGCAAGCCCATGTTAATTTAGCTACCCATAAAGCACATATAACAACTACGCGGGCAAGCAAAGAAGAACTCATCACATGCGTACAAAAGGCTGGCTATAACGCTTTTTCTCTCACAGATGAGCACAACGAATTGCTCGATCCTGACATTGAACGCATGAATACCCTAAAGGTTCGTCTCATTCTTTCTCTTGTGATCAGTGTTCCGGTAATAACTCTATCCATGACTCCTCAACTACATTTTCCCACATGGCAGTATTGGGTTGGCGTATTGTCACTTATTGTGACTATATGGGGAGGATGGCCATTTCACAAAAGCGCATTCAACGCTCTTCGACACGGATCGACCACAATGGATACTCTTGTGTCTTTAGGTGCTTTTTCTGCTCTGTTTTTTTCTTTATGGAATCTTTTTTTCACACACGCACGTCATCTTGATTATGAAATGCACATGAACGGCCTCCATGCCACTCAGGGAGCACATTTATATTTTGAATCAGCAACCACGATCATTACTTTTCTTCTTTTAGGCAGATACTTAGAAGCACGTTCACGTTATACCACCAAAAATGGGCTACGTGAACTCATGAACCATGAGGCCACCTATGCACGCAAAATCCTTGAAGATGGAAGCGAGACTGTGTGCCATCCTTACTCCATTATCAAAGGCGATGTATGCCGTATTAAACCTCATGAAGTCATTCCCTGCGATGGCCACATCATCAAAGGTAAAACATCTATTGATGCCTCCCTTATTACGGGAGAGTCTCTTCCCATATCAGTAAATGTTGGCAGTAATGTTACTGGTGGAACACTCAATATTGACGAAACAATAGACATTAAAGTAGATCGAAGTGGCAGCGATACCACTCTTTCTTCTATGGTGTCTATGCTTCAAGAAGTACAGGCAAGCAAAGCACCCATACAATCATTAGCAGATAAGGTTTCCTCTTTCTTCATTCCTTTCGTCATCGCTATTAGTATTATTAATTTTCTTCTTCATTTCTTTTTACTCAGTCATTCTCTTCATATTTCCCTTACATCAACAATCACTATTCTTGTTGTCGCATGTCCATGTGCTTTAGGATTAGCAACACCAACAGCTCTACTTGTAGGTACAAGCCGCGCATCAAAACAAGGAATCTTCATTAAAAATGCTGCGGCACTAGAAAGCATTCACAAAGTTGATACATTCATTTTTGACAAAACAGGAACTCTCACACAAGGCAAGCTATCACTTACTCACATCAGCCGGTACAACACCGATACACATCAGCTTACTGAACTTCCTCTTAACAACACTGTTCACACATACATCGCTTTAGCATCATCAGTCGAATACCACTCTCTCCACCCACTAGCTCAATGTCTTCTTGAATATGCGCGCACACATAATATCAATACCTACGATGCCCATAAAATCCATTCCCATATCGGCAAAGGAATTGAAGGTATAGCAAATAATCGGCATATACGTATAGGAAATGCCGAATATATCACCCATGTACCACACCACATATTTGAAGAATTAGAAAAATACGGCACTACAGTATGCATGAGTGTCGATGATAAAGAGTTCATTTTTTTCTCTTTCTCTGATACTTTGCGCTCTGATTCATCTCTCCTCATAAGCGAGCTCAAATCTAGAGGAATCACCCCACTTATTGCTAGCGGAGACAGTGAACAGATGACACAGAAAGTAGCTCACGATTTGGGAATATCGCAGGCATATTCCCAACAAAAACCTGAAGATAAATTATACCTTCTGCGCGATTTACAAACTCATGGACATATTGTCGCTATGGTCGGCGATGGTGTCAATGATGCCGGCGCTTTAGCTGGTGCTGATATTTCTTTTACGCTCGATGGCGCAACATCAACTGCAAAAGAAACAGCCGATATTACTATCATGCATGCGCGTATCAGTGGAATCATTGACGCTATCGATATTTCACAGGCAACTTTACGCACCATCAAAGAGAATCTTTTATGGGCCTTTTCTTATAATTTTCTTGCCATTCCCCTTGCCATTACAGGTTTCATTGCCCCTGGAATAGCGGCCGGAGCTATGGCTTTTTCCTCAGTATTTGTGGTGCTTAACTCTTTACGTTTGCGCAAGCAACCTGCACATAAACATTTTCGTAAGAAAAAATAGCTTTTCTTTTCTTTATTATCTTGTAAAATTTTGCAAGCAGAGATCTGCATCTACTTCAAAGGAGAGGATACACATGAAAAAAAGAATTCTCGCATCACTTTCAGTTGTTCTTCTAGGAACATCGCTCTTAAGTGCCTGCAGCAATAATGATGCATCGAATAATACATCAAATGACACATCGTCTCAAAACGAATATTCCGTAGCTATCGTGCAACATGCACAGCATCCTGCCCTTGACGCAGCAACAAAAGGATTCCAAGAAAAACTTACCAAGCTTATTGAAGCAGATGGTAAAAAAGTAAAGTTTGATTACCAAAACGCAGCCGGTGAAGCTGCTAATAACGCAACTATCGTTAATACTTTCGTCAGCAACAAGGTTGACCTCATCATGGCAAATGCTACACCTTCACTCCAAGCTGCCACACAAGGTACTACTACTATTCCCATTCTCGGAACATCAGTTACCGATTATGCAAGTGCTCTTGAGATCGACAACTGGAGCGGCACAACCGACATCAATGTTTCAGGAACATCTGATTTAGCCCCACTAGATAAGCAAGCCGATATCTTCACAGAACTTTTACCGCAAGCACAGAAGATAGGAATTTTATATGCTTCTTCAGAAGCAAATTCTGCATATCAAGCAAATGAAATGAAAAAACTTCTTGAAGATCGCGGTAAATCGGTTGAATTCTTTACTGTTGCAGATAGCAATGACATTCAAACTGTTGTCACAAATGCTACTCAAAAGATCGATGCTCTCTACATTCCAACAGATAACACCATTGCATCTTCAACAACTACAGTCAATCAAATTACCAGTGCCGCTAAAATTCCTGTTATCGCTGGCGAAGAAGGAATTTGTAAAGGAGCAGGTATAGCAACACTTTCTATCGATTACTACCAACTTGGTGAAAAAACTGCTCAAATGGCATACGACATCCTTGTAAAAGGTCAAGATCCTGCAAAACAAGAAATTCAGTTTGCCGATGCGACAACAAAGAAATATGTTGAATCTCGAGCACAGGAACTCAATATCACTATTCCAAGCGATTACGAGAAAATTTCAACCGAAGAATAATAGTTAAAAAAGCTAGGCACACAACGTCAGCCTAGCTTTTTATCACACGAAGGATTCATTATGCTCATATCTTTTATGAATGCACTGCCAGGCGCGTTAGCACAAGGCATTATATGGGGAATCATGGCTATTGGCGTTTATCTGACATTCCGCCTCCTTGATATTCCCGATCTCACCGTTGATGGATCCTTCACCACAGGTGGAGCAGTTGCCGTTATGAGCATTATTAACGGCACTGATCCCTGGGTTTCTTTGATATATGCCTTTATCGCTGGATGCATAGCTGGCTTTGTCACAGGCGTTCTCCATACAAAATTCGGCATACCGGCGATTCTGGCAGGCATCCTTACGCAACTAGCTCTCTTTTCCATCAATCTGCGCATTTTGGGTGATAAATCAAACCAAGGCCTGAATATGCGCAAATATAATCTTGTAGTTGTTCTTAACGATATTCAATACACTCTTATTGTTGCTTCTCTATTTGCACTTGTCCTCATTGCCCTTCTCTATTGGTTTTTTGGCACAGAATTAGGTAGTTCGATTCGAGCAACTGGAACAAATGAAGCAATGGCAAAAGCAAATGGCATCAACACCAACCGCAATAAAATAATTGGACTTGCACTTTCCAATGGCATTGTTGCTCTCTCTGGCGCACTTTATTCACAATTCAATGGAAACGCCGATGTCAATTCAGGACGCGGCGCTATCGTTATCGGTCTTGCAGCCGTGATTATTGGCGAAGTTCTCTTTAGTCACTTCTTTAACAACTTCTCTTTACGTCTTCTTGGTAGCGTCATTGGCGGAATGCTCTACTACACAGCTATTACTTTTGTTCTTGCCTTGGGCTTACGCACAAACGATTTAAAACTTTTCTCAGCTATCGTTGTCGCTCTCTTCTTAGGAGCTCCATACTGGAAAAATAAAATCACTATTCGACGCATAGGACGAAAAACCACTTCCTTACACGCGCGCGAAGGGAAAGAAGATGCTTAAGATCAACAATGTTTACAAAACCTTCCATCCTGGCATCATCAATGAAAAGAAAGCTCTCACAAACCTTAATCTTCATCTTAGCGAAGGTGATTTCGTAACAGTTATTGGTTCCAATGGAGCTGGAAAATCAACAATGCTCAACATGATTGCAGGTGTCTATCCTGTGGATTCTGGTTCAATCACCATTGCAGGCACGAATATTACGCGTCTGTCGGAGTACAAACGTGCACGTTATATCGGACGCGTTTTCCAAGATCCCATGACAGGCACAGCTCCTGATATGGAAATTCAAGAAAATCTTGCAATTGCTGCACGTCGAGGTGGATTGCACACTTTGCGATCTGGCCTTACACGCAAAGAAAAAGATACCTACCGTGAACTTTTAGCATCTCTTCATCTGGGTTTAGAAGATCGTCTTTCTACAAAAGTAGGTCTTCTTTCAGGAGGCCAACGCCAAGCAGTTACGCTTCTCATGGCCACATTCAAAAAACCACAACTCCTTCTTCTTGATGAACATACAGCTGCACTTGACCCTAAAACAGCTCATAAAGTTCTCGACATGACCCAAGAAATCGTTGAACGCGATAATCTTACAACACTCATGATTACTCACAATATGAACGATGCGATTTCCATTGGCAACCGCCTCATCATGATGAACGATGGCAAGATTATTTTCGACGTTCAAGGAGAAGAAAAGAAGAAGCTAACTGTTGATACCCTGCTCAATAAATTCAAAGAAGCAGCAGGAGAAGAACTCTCTAACGATCGTATCCTTCTTAGCGATTCATAATTTCTTTCCAGCTACATTGAAACAGAGGAACGTATAAGCAATTCACTACTTATACGTTCCTCTGTTTCTATACGTACAATAAATATCACGCGCTAAAAAGGAGCTTCTTCTGGATCTCCGCCCAAACGCTCCCCTTCAATTGTGTCAATCAATGCAATATCATCATCCGATAAGGAAAAATCAAAGATATCAATGTTTTGCTCAATATGTTCACGCGAACGCGATTTTGGCAAAGGAACAACATCTTTATGAAGACACCAACGCAAAACGATCTGCGCTGGGTTCTTCTTATATTTCTCAGCTAAATTCCAAATAATCTCATGGGAAAGACTTTCCCCCAATCCCAACGGCCTCCATCCTTCAACCACAATATTATGATCTTTACAGTATGAACGTACATCTTCTTGCAGAAAACCAGGATGAAATTCAATTTGATTCACCATTGGCATCACACTTGAGCCCTCTAAAGCTTCTAAATGATCCACATTAAAATTTGAAACGCCAATAGCTTTCACTTTTCCTTGCGTGTAAAGATCAATAAGCGCTTGCCACACTTCATGATTAACATCTTTCCAATTCTCATATTGCTTAGAAACAGCAGGCCAATGAATCAAATAGAGATCAAGATAATCTAATTTCAAATCTTTTAAGCTTTTATTACACGCCTCAATAACAGAATCATAATCGCGATGATTCGTCCACACTTTTGATGTAACAAAAAGTTCCTCTCGAGAAAGAGAAGAACTGCGAATGCCTTCTCCTACACCCACCTCATTACCATATCGCGCAGCTCCATCAATAAGTGTGTATCCACACTCTACTGCCTGTACCACTGCAGATTTCGCTTCGTTTTCATTAGATAGATCCCATGTGCCAAAACCAATAGATGGCATAGAAAGCCCATTAGATAATTCTCTCATATGTTCTCCACTCACCATTACCAACTCCTTTTTTTAACTAAAACCGTTTCATTACATAATCGCGCTAAGATATACACGTGAGTTTCCTACGCCTAGTCTACACATACACCAAAGAACAATGGAAAACAATCAGCCTTGTTTTGTTCATTCATATCATGCAGGTTGGTTTATCTTTAACATTACCCTACTTCAGCGCTCGCATTATTGACAAAGGAATTCAAGAGAACAGCTCATCTACTATTGCCCTTATTGGCATCATCATGTTCATTTTTTCTCTTATACAACTTACTCTATCTATTCTTAGTATTTTTCTTTCTTCACGCATTTCCTTACAACTAGGTAGGCATATTCGTCAAGAAGTTTTTTCACATATACAAAATTTCTCTTTTCAAGAACAGCACATATTCGGCTCTGCTTCCCTTATTACACGCTCAACTAACGATGTAACTCATGTCCACATGACAACCATGATGCTGTTAACAGCAGCTGTTTCTGCTCCTATTATGGGCATTGGCGGGATCATTATGGCATTGCATGAAAATATGACCTTAGCAAGTTTGCTCATTATTGGTGTGCCCCTTTTAGCTCTCATTGTTTTCTTTGTCATGCGTTCACTTCTGCCTCTACAAAAGCAACAACAAGACCAGCTCGACAACGCGTCTTCACTATTGCGTGAAGATATTATGGGTATTCGTGTCATCCGTGCTTTTCGGCGTGAACGCACACAAAAAGACAAATTTCTCGATGCAAACACTCAACTAAGGGCAACATCTACAAAAATCTCAACATTATGGGCCTTTCTAATGCCGGCAACATCTTTGGTAGTAAGTTTGACATCTGTCGGCATTGTATGGATAGGTGCTCATGAGATCGATAAACACCATATGAATATTGGCTCTCTTACCGCTTTCATATCTTACTTAATGATGATTTTAGGTGCCGTTATGATGAGCGGATTCGTTATGCTTAGCATTCCAACTGCTAATGTGAGTGCAGCTCGTATTGAAGAAGTCATAACAACGCCCTTGCTCATTTCTTCCTCATCTTCTGCACGAGCACTTCCATCTGGCACTTACGGATTTCGTTTTAACAACGTGAGTTTTCAACAAGATAAAGCAGAACAGCCCATTCTTTCGAACATTAGTTTTTCGCTTATTCCAGGTACAACAACTGCTCTTATTGGACCAACTGGGTCGGGCAAATCAACAATTACGCGTCTTGTTTCTCGCCTTCTTGATCCAACCAATGGATGTATAGAGCTTTTTTCTCTTGATTCACCTCATTATAAAGCCAGTGATATTCGCACGCATTCTCTTGATGCCATACGTTCTCTTATTGCTTATTGCCCCCAAGATCCTTATCTTTTTAAGGGGTCAATCGCTTCTAATGTATGTAGTTTTATCGATGTTGATAACACACACCGATTAGATCAAGAAACAGAAGAGCGTGTTATTCATGCTCTCAAAATTAGTGAGGCATGGGAATTTGTTTCCCACTTGGACAAGAATATATATAGCGATCTTGTTTCTGAGGGACATAATCTTTCTGGAGGTCAAAAAGCCCGCATCAGTATTGCAAGAGCTATTTATCGATGCTTACCTCACCCACGTTCTCATTCTGCTTCACTTCTTATACTTGATGACGCTTTTTCTGCACTTGATTTCATCACCGACAGCAAAGTAAGATCTCATATCGCTAAAGAACTGCCTCATCTTTCTCTTTTGGTTGTTGCCTCACGTATTTCCACCATTCAACATGCAGATAATATTCTCGTTCTTAATAATGGGCAAATAGAATCTCAAGGCGCTCACCAAGAATTACTGAACAATAGTTCTTTATATCGCGATATTGCTCATTCACAGCATTACAAATATATAAAGGAGGAGTATTAATATGGGCGGTTTTCATCCTCCTCGTCGAAGAATAAAAGGCTCCGAAGATATACTTGATCAGCGCAGCATAAAAGAGGCAATTTTTCGCCTTATGCGCACAATAACTCATATCAAATGGCGTGTTTTTAGTGTTCTCTTCATGTCGTTACTGGCAACTGCAAGTAGTGTCATCGCACCAAAACTTTTAGGTGATGCAACCAATGTTATTGCTGACGGGATATCAACCTCTAACAATAATATTAATTTTTCACATCTCACCTTTTTGCTTATTCTTGTTGCTTTCCTCTATCTTTTCTCTAACGTTCTACAATTTATTTCAGGGGTCATCGTACGCTTTTTCGTACAGCATATTGGGTTTCAACTTCGAGAAGAAGTCGAAGAAAAGATACACAAACTACCATTGAACAGCATCGACAAACAATCACGTGGCGATCTGCTCTCCACAGTCACTAATGACATTGATAATGTTATTACAAGCCTACGAACTACTTTTTCACGCATCCTAGAAGCAGCATACACTCTTATCGGTGTCATTGCCATCATGATCTATTTATCCTTCACTCTCACTCTCGTTTCGCTA
Organism: Actinomycetaceae bacterium; assembly: GCA_017934115.1. Taxonomy (GTDB): domain Bacteria; phylum Actinomycetota; class Actinomycetes; order Actinomycetales; family Actinomycetaceae; genus RUG11864. The sequence goes on from JAGBKC010000013.1 coordinate 20,326, forward strand.
AGCGTCCTTGCATTAGGAATTATTGTCACCTTCTTTATGACCAAAAAAGCTCGTCCGTATTTTTCACAACAATGGAATACAACTGCCCGCGTTTCTTCCATTATTGAAGAGGGCATTCA
>JAGBKC010000094.1 GCA_017934115.1 Actinomycetaceae bacterium
AAATACGTATTTTTCGTCAGAAGCTTTTTTTTCTAGAAAACTTTCTAATGCCTTTTGAATTTGTTTTTTTAGTTGCCCTTCTTCTTTTGGAGTGAATGATTTTTGTTGAGACAATAATTCTTTTATGCGCTTGGTGTAACGAGGTATTTCGGAAAAAAATTCATTTGGGTGTTCCTCGTAATATTTTATTGTGCTATATCGTTGTAGACCATCAATAAGGCTGTATTTTTCATCTTCATCGTATTTATATAGCAGTATAGAACCAAATGGGAAACCTTGATGGAGATTCTCGATAAAATCTTCTTTCATTGTTTTTGACCATACTAAGCCTCTTTGGTACTTTGGTATGGAAACCTTGTTTTTAAGTTCTTCCCAAGTTAACTGTTCGCTTTTATATTGCGCATCCACATTTTCTCCGATTGGTTACGTCTCTGTCTATTAGAGTCTATTAGATCATTTTTTTTTTTTGCAAGTGTTCTTATTGTGCTACTGGTTTATTTTTTTGCAGTACATAAAAAAGATGTGAATAAACTTATCAGTAGGAAGATTAGGCAGATTTTTGTGTACGTGTATGGAAATATAGAAGATGAACGTAAGGTCCTAATGTGTCAAGAATACTGCGTATATATATCGTTCACTTACCGCTTAGTAAAATTCACCTTTAGGTACCATAAAGTACAAAAGAAAAAGCGTAAGATGTGTGTCAGTTACGAGAAAGATAATAAACGACAGAAGAAGGGTATTGTGCAAGATTACTACGAAATTCTAGGCGTATCGCGTGATGCAAGTGCTGCAGATATTAAAAAAGCCTATCGTAAACTTGCTCGAACATTGCATCCAGATGTTGCAGGGGCCGATAAAGCAGAAGAATTTAAGGCAGTCAATGAAGCATATGACGTGCTAGGTGATGAAGAAAAACGCCGCATGTATGATATGGGAGGGCGTAGTGCTTTCCAGTCGGGCGGAAGCCCATTTGGTGGTGGTTTTGAAGACGTGGCTGATATTTTCTCTACCTTTTTTGGTGGAGGTTCTTCACGTGGCCCGGCATCGCGCGCTCGCAAAGGTCAAGATGTTCTTGTTTCTTTAGAGCTTACGTTGAATGAAGTAGTAACGGGATGTGAAAAAGAGATTCCACTGTCGGTGATGGTTCAATGTGATGCGTGCCATGGTACATGCACAAAAGAAGGATCAAGCCCTGTGACGTGTACGAACTGCCATGGAACAGGTTCTATGCAGCGCGTGACGAATTCTATTTTAGGTCAGCTTGTTTCGACTGTCCCATGCTCGCAATGCAGCGGTGTGGGAACTGTTATTACTGATCCATGTGTGGAGTGTTCTGGTAAAGGGCGTGTGCGCGCTGCTCGTAATGTTATGTTGAAAGTTCCTGCAGGGGTGGAGCATAACATGCGCATTCGCCTTGAAGGTCAAGGTGATTGTGGTGTTGAAGGTGGTGCAAACGGTGACTTATTTGCTGAGGTCCATGTTCTGCGCGATCCTGTCTTCCAGCGCTCTGGCGATGACCTCACATGTGAACTGACTATTCCTATGACAGCTGCAGCTCTTGGTGCCAAGCTGACAGTCGACACTTTTGATGGCGAACAAACTATTGATATTTCGGCAGGTACAGCGTCGGGTGATGTTATTACCTTGGAAGGCCTTGGTGTGGGGCATCTCAATGCTCAAGGGCGAGGCGATCTGCGTGTAAGTATACATGTGGAAACACCTCAAAAATTAGATGCTAAGCAGCGCGAACTTATTGAAGAACTTGCGCGTTTGCGTGGCGAAGAACTTCCTGTGGCACAGTTGGCTCGTCATCGTGAAACTTTATTTGAAAAGTTGCGCGGAAAGTTTAATCGATGAGCCGTCCTGTCTATCTTGCTGATGTTTCTTTAGATATCGATGAAATCTACACCTTAAGTGGTGAAGAAGCCTACCATGCGGTTGTGACAAAGCGAAGCAAGAAAGGCGAATTGATCGATATCGTTGATGGTAAAGGCAGGCGTCATATATGCGAAATACAGCAAGTGATTGGTAAGGAACTTGTGGTTCAGGTGTGCGATGTTTCTGTGGAAAAAAAAGACCTGATTTCTTACCACCTCATCCAAGCTCTAGCTAAATCAGGGCGCGATGAGCAAGCAGTAGAAACATGTACAGAATATGGAGTTTTTTCAATTCATCCGTGGCAGGCAGATCGTTCTATTTCTTCGTGGAAAAAGAAGGAAGAAAAGGGGCGTAATAAGTGGGTTAATATTTGCGTGCGTGCTTCAAAGCAGTCGCGCAGAGCGCATATTCCACAGGTGCATTCGTTGAAAAACACAAAAGAATTATGCTCGTATGTGCAAGAAGTTGTGAGCGGTGGTGCGCGCGTTTATGTGTGCCATGAAGAGGCTGACGAATATCTTGTGCCTTCTTTTATGGATTTTCTTGAAGGTATGAACGATGATATGTCTGTGAATGTGTTTTTTATAGTGGGCCCTGAAGGTGGTATTTCTTCTCAGGAAATTGAGAGCTTATCTGCTGTAGGTGCTGTCCCTGTTCTTTTAGGAAGGCATATACTGCGTAGTTCAAGTGCTGGAGCATATGCGCTCGCATTGGCTTGCGCCTGTGAACAGGTTCAGGAAAAGGTGGTGAAGTAATGGTAGAAAAGAGAGAAAAAACGCATCAACTCATCATTCCTGAACATATTGATATGGTGGCTTTTTTAGGTGAAAATGATGAAATTCTGCGCTGTTTAGAACGTTCTATCGCTCCGGTTCGTTTGCATTTAAGAGGAAATGTTCTTACTTTAACAGGCATGAATGATGGCCTTTTGCTGTCATACGTTCATCTTTTAGAAGAATTACTTCATCTTGTTGAATCGGGAGAAGTTCTTCGTGTTCCTGATGTTATGCAAGCTGTGGGTATTATGCGCTCAGGTTATGAAAAACCAACAGAGCTGATGGAAAGCGATATTCTTTCCGCAAAAGGGCGTGCTATCCGTCCTAAAACAATGGGGCAAAAAAAATATGTTGATGCTATTGATAACCACGATATAGTTTTTGGTATAGGGCCTGCTGGAACTGGTAAAACGTATTTGGCTGTGGCAAAGGCTGTTGTTGCCCTTAATAAAAGAGAAGTATCGCGCATTATTTTGACCCGCCCTGCTGTTGAGGCAGGAGAATCTTTAGGTTTTTTGCCTGGCACATTAAGTGAAAAAATTAATCCGTATTTGCGTCCTTTATATGATGCGATGCACGATATGCTCGATGTTGATGGTCTTCCTCAGCTTCTTGAAGCAGGAACGATTGAAGTTGCTCCTTTAGCATATATGCGTGGACGTACACTCAATGATGCTTTTATTATTTTGGATGAAGCTCAAAATACGACGCGTGAACAAATGAAAATGTTTTTAACTCGCTTGGGTTTTTCTTCTCGTATGGTCATTACAGGTGATGACACTCAGGTTGATTTAGTAGGGCGCAAGGAATCGGGCCTCGTGCATGCACAAAATGTTTTGAAAAATGTCAGTGGTATAGAATTTATTCACCTCACTTCTGAAGACGTTGTGCGCCATAGCTTGGTGGGGGATATTATTCATGCATATAGTCAATACGATGTGAGGAGGCGCAATGAGCGTTGATGTCAATGATGAATCTGGTTTTCAAGCTGCTATTGATTTAGCTGAACTTTCTTCTTTGGCTGATTATGTGCTTTCTCAATTACGTGTTCATCCTCTAGCTGAGTTGAATATCTTGCTTGTTGACGAAGAAACGAGTGCGTCCTTACATGTGCAATGGATGGATTTGGAAGGTCCGACCGATGTTCTTTCGTTCCCGATGGATGAACTTCGCCCAACTCCTATTGGTGAAGAACCACGCGAAGGCATTCTCGGTGATATCGTCATTTGCCCGCAGGTTGCCTTAAAACAGGCACGCTCATCAGGTCATTCTGTCGTTGATGAAGTTCTTTTGTTGGCAACGCATGGAATTTTACATCTTCTTGGCTATGATCACGAAGAGCCAGAAGAACGTGCAGAAATGTTTGAATTGCAGCGTGAACTTTTGTTGACCTTTTTATCGAAACGTGATCCTTCACGCGAGGTCCATGTTCCTGAACCTACGGTTGATTAGGTGAATTTGGTATGAATATAGATAATATGGCGATAAAAGCTGAAGATCAGAAAGAATATCGTAGTGGTTTTGTGTCGATCATTGGCCGTCCGAATGTTGGTAAATCAACATTAATGAATGCTCTTGTAGGTGCAAAAGTTGCGATTACGACATCACAAGCTGGTACGACACGCAGAATCGTTCGCGGTATCGTCTCTACTGATGAGGGGCAAATTATTCTTGTTGATACACCGGGTTCACATAAACCGCATACGCTTTTGGGGGAGCGCATGAACGATATGATCCGTTCTTCTTTAGCGGATGTAGATGTGAACGTGATGTGTTTTCCTGCAGATGAGAAAATCGGGCCAGGCGATAACTATCTTCTTGAGCAAGCACTACATACAGGCAAAACATGTATAGCTGTGGTAACAAAGATGGATGCAGTTTCTTCGAATGATATGTATAAAAAACTTGAGGAGATTAACGCATTAGCCCCTTTTTCTGACATCATCCCGGTGAGTGCTGTGAAGAATAAGCAAATCGAAGATTTACGTAGCTTACTTATTGCGCATTTACCTGTGTGTCCTCCATTGTATCCTGTGGATGCTATCACTGATGATACTGAGGAAAGTTTTATTTCTGAGCTTATTCGTGAAGCAGCTTTAGAGGATTTGCGTGATGAACTTCCGCATTCTTTGGCTGTGACGGTCGAAGAAATGATTGAAGAAGATATTTCTAAGGGGAAGCGTATGCGTGTGCATGCGACCATTCATGTGGAACGTGATTCTCAAAAAGGCATCATCATTGGGCATAAGGGGAAGAGTTTGAAAAACATTGGTAAGCAGGCGCGCCTTGGTATTTCTCAGTTGCTGGGCATGCCTGTTTATTTGGATCTTCATGTTCGTGTTACGAAAGAATGGCAGAGGAATCCGAAATATTTATCTCGTTTAGGTTTTGATGTCTAATTCTTCTTCTATATGAGCATAAGTTGCGTAAAATATTGACTATTACATGGAAGTGGTATGAGTGGATAAGGAGCACTAGTTCATGTCATTGGCGATTGAATTTTGTGGACAATGGTATCAGATAAATCCGCATGCTCCTTTTTTGATTGGCCGTGAGGGGCCTCTTCAAATTGAGGATAATCCCTATTTGCATCGTCGCTTTTTGGTAATTTCTTTGCAAGATGGCTTGTGGTGGATTGATAATGTTGGTTCGCGCATTTGTGCTACATTATCAGACCAAGATGGTTTAACTCAAGCTCATCTGCGCCCAGGTTTTCGCTTGCCGCTTGTTTTTACAGACACGACCCTTCTTTTTACTGCTGGTTCTTCTGTTTATGATATGCGTCTTATTAATGATGAACCTGCCTATAGTTCATCCTTGGTGGTTGATACTGATGAGCGTGGTCAGGCGACTGTTGGCCCTGTTCAGTTGACACCTTCTCAAGAATTACTGCTTTTGGCGCTCTCTGAGTCTCTTTTGAAGCAGCGAGGGGCAATTGTGAATCTTCCTTCTGCTCAAGAGGCAAGTGCTCGCCTTGGTTGGCCTGTTTCGCGTTTCAATCGCAAACTTGATCAGCTTTGTGAACGCTTAACGAACTATGGTGTCTATGGTTTAGGTGTGGATTCATCATCGCCGATGGTTGCTAATAGGCGTGCTCGTTTAGCTGAATATGCTGTTGCGACACGTTTGGTTGCAGAAAATGAACTGTATAAATTAGATAATCCTTCTATGTATGACGATTAATCATAAAATGCTGATTTACTACTTTTTGTTTTAGTGTTGTTGATGGGAGTTCATAATGTTGTCTTGCAAGGAGTGGTAGAGCTGAGGTGTTTTCTTTATGTCTTTAATGGTGTTCCTGTGGAGAGTGTGATTGTGCTCGTGTGCGTTGTGTATGATGATGCTTGCATATGTTCTGTTTGCTTCGGCGATAGCTGAAG
>JAGBKC010000095.1 GCA_017934115.1 Actinomycetaceae bacterium
GTAAGCAATATCTTCTAGTAATGATTCTTTTCGATTTTCTAATTCGATTTGTGAATAACGAGTAAGGCGTCGTAAGCGTAGTTCTAAAATATATTCTGCTTGTTCATCGGTTAAATCGAAAACGTCACATAAACGGGCGTGTGCAGTGGCTGTATCATCTGATGAGCGTATGACTGTAATAACATCGTCAATATTTAAGACAGCGATAAGCAGACCTTCGACAAGGTGAAGATCTTTTTCTGCTTTATTGAGACGAAAAGTACTTCTTCTGCGGATCACATCAATACGGTGTTTGAGATACACGTCAAGTAATTCACGAAGGCCAAGAGTGCGCGGTTGTCCGTCAACAAGAGCAACATTATTGATGGAAAATCCTTCTTCGAGTGGAGTGTATTTATATAGTTGTGCTAATACGGCTTCTGGGTTAAATCCGTTTTTCACTTCAATAACAAGGCGCATTCCATGATGGCGGTCAGTTAAATTTTGTACTCCTGAAACGCCTTGAATTTTTTTTGAATTAACAGCTACTTTGAGGCGTTCTATAACTTTTTCAGGTCCAACGAGATACGGTAATTCAGTAAAGACGATTCCTTTTTTTCGAGGTTTGATTTGCTCGATCGAGGCAGTTGCACGCGTAATGAAACGTCCGCGCCCACTCTCGTATGCTTGACGTATGCCGTCAAGGCCAACAATGCGGCCTCCTTCAGGTAAATCTGGACCTGGAATGAAGTTCATCAGTTCATCAAGTGATGCATCAGGGTGGTGCAACAAGTATTTTGCTGCATTGACAACTTCGATAAGATTATGGGGCGGCATATTAGTGGCCATACCGACAGCGATGCCGGTTGTGCCATTGACGAGGAGGTTAGGGATAGCAGAAGGAAGTACAGAGGGTTGAGTTAAGGTGTTGTCGTAATTGGGTACCATATCCACGACATCTTCATCGAGCGATGCGGTCATGGCGAGAGCAGATGGTGCCATACGTGCTTCGGTGTAACGCGGAGCAGCTGGACCGTCGTCGAGTGAGCCGAAGTTACCGTGGCCGTCAACAAATGGTAGGCGCATGGTAAAAGGTTGGGCTAAACGGACCATTGCTTCGTAGATTGCACTATCACCGTGGGGATGCAATTTGCCCATAACATCGCCAACAACACGCGATGATTTAACATGGCCTTTATCGGGGCGTAAACCCATTTGATTCATTTGGAAAAGAATACGTCTTTGTACAGGTTTAAGGCCGTCGCGAGCATCAGGCAAAGCACGTGCGTAAATAACGGAATATGAGTATTCTAAAAAAGATGTACGCATTTCAGAAGAAATTTCAATGTCGACAATTTTTTCTTCAATTTCAGTGCCTGATTTTTGACTCATGAGATAAGTATGGGGCATTTTTTAGTATTTTCAGTGATGATAGTGGAGGGTGTTCTGTTAGATTGCTGATATCGTATCGTTTTTGTAAGTATACGTGAAAGAATAAGGATGTGCTAAAACGTAGCGATGTTATAGAACAAATTCGACATATCGTTCCCAAAGATTCTGCTATTGTTGACGATTTAATTTTTTCTTTAGGTGATCTCGACAGAGAAGATGTGCTTGCATATTATATTCAACCGGAAACGTATTTTGATAAAGAATCCGTGTATAACATTTACCATGTTTATCTTATTGTAGATAATGAATTTCTTGCAGTCACCTCGGAATTTATTGATCATATGCATCCGCAAGGTGAAATCATGACCACGTTAATGAATGTTCCTCTTAAGTATATCCGTGACTATCGCATTGTTCGCAGGCGCATTGCTCAAGGAGAAGAAGAAGGTGCTTTTACAGGGGTTTATGTGCAGCTTTCGTGGGAAAAAAATATGCTTATTGATCTTATACCAACTGAATGTAACAATGAAGATTGCGAAAAAGATCATGGGTATACAGGTCGGCTATATCGAGATTATTTTGAGATTGCGCTCGATTCCTCTATGGCTGATGAAGATTTTCAATCGGGCATTAATTTTGCGCATCAGTTGAATACAGCAATAAGGAATGCGCGTCATGGATAAAAAGCCAGATAATTTTGTTTTTCCTACACAACGTAATATTTCACGGGTATTATCAGGTGCGATGGAAGCGGTAGGTCTTGCTTCTTTTTGTCCTGATGATAAAGAGATATTAAATTTTCCAAACGCAAAAGCAGCTGTTGTTGTATTAGTTGATGGGTTGGGGAGTAATCTTATTGACCGATATTCTGGCTATACACGTTTTATTCGTCGTTTGGATGAACATAAACCATTGACGAGTGTTGTTCCTTCGACGACGGCAGCAGCGATAACGTCTTTGGGGACAGGTCTTATGCCTGGAGAACATGCTGTAGTAAGTTATAGTCTTAAAACTCCGCATTCGTACAAGAATTTTTCTTTGATTCAATGGGATGATCCTCGCGTTGATCCTCGTTCCTGGCAAAAACATGATACTTTAGCTGAACGATTAGGAAGAACTGCAAACGACACGGTTGTTATCCAGCCACCTTCATATGTGAATTCTGGATTGAGTTTATGTGCTTTGCGTTCCATGCCGTCTGCATGCGCTACTTATCCTCATGAACGTGTAGAAGAAACATTAAAACAGATAAAGAATGGTAAAAAACTTATTTATCTTTATTGGGGTGATGTTGATAAAGCTGGACATGCTTATGGTGTTGGATCTTTGCAGTGGCTCAATGTCCTTGAAGAGTGTGATAGTTCTATTGAACAATTACGCTCGTTGCTTCCACACGATGTTCTGCTTATTCTTACTGCCGATCATGGCATGATTAATGTGGGAAATCGATGGGATGTGGCTCAGGAATCACTTCTTTCGTGCGATGTCGATCTGATTTCAGGAGAAGAACGAGCTGTTCATATTTATACCTCACAACCGCGTCATGTTATAGAGCGGTGGAAAGAGTTTTTTCAGGAAAAAGTTTGGATGTTAACTCGCGAAGATGCATTCTCTTCTGGATTATTTGGGCATAAATATTCTGATTTTTCTATGCGTGTTTCTGGTGATGTTATTGCGTTTTTTACAGATGATACGTGTGTGGTAGATAATCGCACGCGCATTGTGCATGGAAAGAATTATATGGTGGGTGTGCATGGGTCACTAACGTCAGATGAAATGCTGATTCCTCTTTATACGTATATGGGTTAGTGTGAAGCTGTACCAAAGACGATTTCATCCCATGTGGGCACAGATGTGCGTGCAGGTGTTTTTTTCTTTTTTTCTGGTTCAGGAGTGGAACTTTCGACTGTGCTTAGAGTGGGAATAGATACAGATGGAGTTTCCAAAGCAGAGATGCGTTCTTCTTCTGTATATGTTGGTGTATCAATTTTTTCAAGAATATTAATACGCGGAGGAGGGTCCTGAGAAACGGAAGTATGAGCGTCAAGAGGATCAAGAGAGAAAGCGTTGTGAACGATGAGAGAATCTTCTTGAGTTTCGTCGTTGTATGTTGGCATAGAGTGAGGTTGACCGCGATGTTCATCCAGAGAATCAAGAAGAGAATCGATGCGTGTATTTTTTTCAAGCGAACTATGATCAAGAGCTGGGCGTGGAACAGGGGCTGGCACAGGAGGTAGATGAACTTCTTCGGTGTTGTCGATAGAAGGTGTGTGAGCTTGACGCCATGCTTGTGGGGTTGTGATAAGTTCTGTTTCTGACAGCCAGATCGCTTCGTCATCAAGAGGAGCAAGAGTCTTATTGCTCATATCGACATTCCAGGAAGCCTTATGAGTTCTACTTGCGGTTGTGAATGTGAGGATGAGGGTCCATGGAGTCCCTTTTTTGCGCACTGCATCCCATGAAATATCTTCAGCGTTAATTTCACGATTTTTTAGGCGAGAAAGAGCCAGTTTTTCAAGTGTAGGGGCTTGGTGTTCCTTGCTTGTTTTGAAATTTCGAGCAGTGCGAGCAGTATACTGTCGTTCTTCAAAAATGGGATGAGCAAGAGGCTCAATATATGAAGGAGGAATCGAAGCGATCTTTGATACTTCATCAATTGTTTTGCCTTCACGAATGTAACCTTGAATTTCGCGTGGTGTGATATTTTTTGGTTGGATGGCAACATCATTTGAGGATTGATCTTGCCGTAAAACTGCTCGTAAATCTTCGTTGACACGAGTGCGGTAGCGGTTACCTTCTTGATCGGTAAAGCTGAGATATTGGCCATCGGGTTGTAAGCCAAGTAACTCTAATGTTTTCATGTTACTCCTCATGTCGTATAAAGTAGTTTTTCACTTTTTTAACTATGTTTCAAGGGTGGCATGGGGTGTGTAACTATTTTATGTAGTGAGAATTCTTGTGTTCTGGTGGTTGTGGTTCATTGTATTGGGAGCTAAGTAGATATATGTTATGAGCAACCATTGCCTCTTAGTGCATATTTATGTGTAAGAATTTATACTTAAGAATAGGTAATATGGTGAAAAGATATATTTTAGAATTTTCATGTGAAATATGAACAAGAAGAGATAGAAGAATTACGTTCTTTAGCGCAAGATATTGCAACTGGGTTGGCGAAATTTGCTTGGCATAAGCGTGAGGATGGTGTCAATATTGAAGGAACGAAATCTTCTTCTGTTGATATTGTGACAGAAGCTGATCGCATGATTGAAGAGTACGCGCGTCAACGTATTGCTCAAGATCGTCCGTATGATTCGTTTTTGGGTGAAGAAACTGGTTCTGCTTCTGGTTATTCTGGACTTACATGGATAGTTGATCCAATAGATGGAACGGTTAATTATGCGTATGGTATTGGTACATGTGCTGTGAGCGTAGCGGTTGTTTCTGGTGTTCCTGAACCTTCGTTATGGAAGCCTATAGCAGGATGTGTAGCATATATCGGAACAAACGATGTGTATAGTGCGGGTTATGGTATTGGTGCGCAAAAGAATGGGCAAGCTATTCATGTATCGCGTCAAGATAATCTTTCACAAGCTCTTGTGGGCACAGGATTTGGTTATGCATCATCTATGAGGAAAGCTCAAGGAGAAGTTGTCGCTAAAATTATTGAACATATACGCGACATACGACGCATTGGTGCAGCATCGACAGATTTGTGTGCAGTGGCTGAGGGAAGTCTTGATATATATTATGAATCAGGTCTGAAACCATGGGATATGGCTGCGGGTTTATTGATTGTAAGTGAAGCAGGAGGAGTAACGCAAAATATCAATGGAGGACCTGCAGATAATTCGCTGGTGATAGCTGGAAATGAAAAAATGGTAACAGCTTTAGAGGCACTCCTTAAAGATGCTGGCATTAAAGACGTTATTGACCATAATGAATTTTTACAATCGATCAACTAGAACATAATGTAGGACTTTTTACCTTTTTCTTTTCTGTAGAAGGTGTTTTTTATCTTTTCTTTGCATTTGTCAGTGACACGTTAGAGGAAAATATCTATACAGAACTTTTTTTTTGGTACATTATGGGCGAAAGGTCTACACGGTAGATAAACGAAATGAGGTAGAAACTATGGCAACTGATTACGATGCACCTCGTAAACAAGATGAAGATATTGAAGAAGATTCACTAGAGCAGCTCAAAGCTGGACGTAATGCTGAACAGTCGGGCCAAGTTGATGAAGATGAAGTTGAAGCAGCTGAAGGTTTTGAGCTTCCAGGTGCTGACTTATCAAACATTGAGCTTTCAATTAATGTTATTCCTGCACAGGATGATGAATTTACATGTTCGCAGTGTTTTTTGGTCCATCATCGCTCACAATTAGCCGGTGATGAAGATGGTATGCCAGTATGTGCAGATTGTGTGTAGTATAGAGAGACGACACTTTTATCGCTATGAGATATAGGAGAATAGGGGTATGGCGATACGTGGAGAAGGTTTGTCTGAGACTTCAGTAATGAGTCTTGAGTCATTTGATTCTACTGCTGGTAGCACGTTAGATCCTGAATATACAGCGACCGGTTCGCAAGCGGAGTCTTTTTCTGCTACATTTTCGGGTCCGTCTGATGTGCCTATGAAACCTATTCAACCGCCTATTAGGGCACTTGCTCGACGCCGTGATGTGCATCGTAGTCCTGTTCGCCCGACATTGCACCACAGAAGTGATGCTGATAATGAAAGTGTTCATAGTGACAAAGAATCTTTGTTGTTGGATGTTCATGATATTCGTGTGGATGGTCGACTTGCGCGTCATAGTGAACCAGGGATGAATTCATCTCCACTTCCTTCGCCTCTTGTTTCTTTTGAGTCTACGGAACAATCAACGCCCGATGTTCTTTCTGAAGATGTTGATCAAACTTCTTTATTTCATGTAGATGATATTCGTCTTTCGGGTGCTTATGGTCCTTATGACATTAGCGATAAAGAACCGCGTGCGGGAATGCTGGATTTTGGATCTCTTATTTTATCTGCGGTGGATAACGCTCAAATGCAATATGATAGCGCAGATAAATATGTGGAATATACTTTTGATGATCATGCGGCAACTTTGCGGTTACAGGTGTGTGCAGCTCCGAAAAGTCGCGATCTATGGTTGAAAAGACGAGCAGAAATAGCTGAAGATATTGTTCATCATGGCGGAACATTTGTAGAACAAAGCGATGAATGGGGCGAGTATCTACAGGCACAATTACCTTCAGCATATTCGCAAGCAGGTGTTCCTGTGCGCTTTTACGGTATTGATGGTGCGCGTTGGTTACTTTTGATTACTGCTCATGATCGTGCAGCTTTGGACGATGCTTTGTGTTCGTCGTTGATGCATCGGCTTCTTGATGAGTGTATTGTTGTTCGTGGCAATTATGCGTGTGTTCCAGGTGAATGTTTAGAAGTTCAAACACCGCATTTTATAGAA
>JAGBKC010000096.1 GCA_017934115.1 Actinomycetaceae bacterium
AGTAATAACGATGAAAAATAACATACTGGAAAGTATGATGTGAATGTGGAAAAAAAACAAATAGATCGAAGGTGCATTTTTCCAGCACATCGCCCTGCACGGCTTGTTGTTCTTGTATCTGGGACTGGCTCGAATATGAAAGCCATACTTGATGCTTCTTTAGATGAAGGTTATGGGGCACATATAGTTGCAGTTGGATCTGATCGTAATGGAACAAAAGGAATTGAGATAGCAAGGCAAGCTGGAATTCCTACGTTTGAACATCAGTTGAAGGATTTCGATTCGCGAGAAGAATGGAATGCTGCTATGCGTGATTCTGTACGTGAATATGTGCCTGATTTAGTTATATTGGCTGGCTTTTTAAAAATTTTGAATGAAGATTTTTTGAAAGCCTTTCCTTCTCGAGTTATTAATACTCATAATGCTTTATTGCCTTCGTTTCCTGGTATTCATGGGCCAAAAGATGCTCTTGAGTATGGAGTAAAGATTACAGGTGCAACAATATTTTTAGTTGATCCTGGAATTGATACGGGAGCGATATTAGCACAGGTGACATGCCCTGTTCGTGATGACGATACCGAAGAGAGCTTACTTGAACGTATTAAAGAAGTTGAACGCAAGCAACTTGTTGATGTTGTGGGTCATATGGTCCGTGAAGGATGGTGGCAAGAAGGAAGAAAAGCCTCTTTTGGTTCTATAAAACGATAATTATATGTGTGAATTATGAATTTGTTTAATTATCTTTTTTTGATTTTTCTTTTTTAGTGATAGTGTATAAGTAGTTCGCAACTGGCGTTTATATGGAGTAACCATGGGGAAGCGAGCTACAACCCTAACAACGTGTCGCGCGCCTGGGTACGTGTTATATGTGAAGAAAGGTTGTGGCACATGAAAATTCCTTTTAAGCGTGCACTTATTTCTGTTTACGATAAAACAGGTGTTGAAGAATTGGCTCGTGGTCTTGCTGATGCGGGTTGTGAAATTATCTCTACCGGTTCTACTGCGTCAGTTATTGAAAAAGCGGGTGTAAAAGTAACGACTGTCGATTCTATTACTCAGTTTCCAGAGTGTTTTGATGGGCGAGTAAAAACTCTTCATCCTCTTATTCATGGCGGAATTTTGGCAGATCGTCGTCTTGAATCTCATCGTAAAGAAATGGATGAACTTTCTGTTAATGCGATTGATCTTGTAGTGGTGAATTTGTATCCATTTCAAGAAACGGTTGCATCGGGTGCTTCCATTGATGAATGTATTGAAAAAATTGATATTGGTGGGCCGACAATGGTACGAGCGGCAGCTAAGAATCATGCTTCTGTTGCTATTGTTGTCAACCCTGAAAAATATGATGATGTTGTGAAAGCTGCTCACGATGGTGGTTTTACAGATAGTGAACGTCAAAAATTGGCTTATCAAGCTTTTGTGCATACTGCTCAGTATGATGTTGCTGTTGCTTCGTGGATGGGAAGTGCTCTTTTAGATGCAGACTATCCATTGTTTGTTGGTGGAGCATGGGAGCAAAAAGCACAGTTGCGTTATGGGGAAAATTCTCATCAGGTAGCTGCTGTATATACAGATTCTTCTGAGACTGGTTTAGCTCATGCACAGCAATTGGGTGGTAAAGAGATGAGCTATAACAATTTCCAAGATACAGATGCCGCATTGCGTGCTGCTTATGATCATGAAGATGCATGCGTAGCCATTATTAAACACGCTAATCCATGCGGTGTTGCTATTTCTGATACTGGAGATATTGCTCAGGCGCACCGCAAAGCACATGCTTGTGATCCTGTTTCTGCTTATGGTGGAGTTATTGCTGCTAATCGAGTTGTTAATGCAGAAATGGCTGCTCAAATCAAACCTATTTTTACTGAATGTATTGCTGCTCCTGGTTATGATCCGGATGCTCTTGAAATTCTTCAATCGAAGAAAAATTTACGTATTCTCATTGTGCAACCTCAATGGAATAAACGTGAAATTAAGCCAATTTCAGGAGGTGTGCTTGTTCAAGATCGTGATATCATCGATGCAGAAGGTGATGATCCAAAGAACTGGCGTCTTGTAGCCGGAGAAGCTGCAGATGAAAAAACTCTTAAAGATTTAGTCTTTGCTTGGAGAACTATTCGGTCAGTGAAGTCGAATGCTATTTTATTGGCTCGCGATGGTGGTACGGTTGGTGTCGGTATGGGGCAGGTCAATCGTGTTGATTCGTGCCGCCTTGCAGTTGAGCGCGCTAATACTTTAGGTATACAAGTTGAGAGCAGTGTTGATAGTGCAGGTGGGGCTGAAAACTCTGAAGGAGTTTCTCAACAACGAGCTCTTGGTGCTGTTGCCGCTTCTGATGCTTTTTTCCCATTTGCTGATGGATTTGAAGTTTTAGCTCAAGCTGGTATTAAGGCAGTGGTTCATCCAGGTGGATCAATTCGTGATGATGAAGTGATTGAGGCTGCTAAAAAAGCTGGAGTTACTATGTATATGACCGGTGCTCGTCATTTCTTCCATTAAAATTTTTGGTGTGTATAGAGTTGATAGGTTTTCTTTATACACACCATTATTTTTTATGAATGAGAGTTCCTATGAACAATAAAACAGCTGAAGAAAATATTATGTATGATGATAAGAAACCGCAGTATAATCATGTCAATATTCCAGTGCGTCACTATTCTTGGTTGTATGTTTCTTTTTTAAGTGTTTTTGTTGTTGTGGTGGTGGCTTGTGCATATTTTTTTAATGCTTTTCTTGCTGTGCGCATCCTTAGTGTGTTTTTTGGTTTTCATGGGTTTATCGTGATGTTTTTTCCATCGCGTTATATTCCATATGTGCGTTCTCGATGGTTTGATGGTGCTGCATCGCTTTTATTTTGTGTTATTCTTTTTTATTTAGCGCCATGGGCGCTGGCAAAAAGTGTTTTGTAAACTAAAAAAGGCGGCTGGACACCGCCTTTTTTACATGTGATGATTATTCTACAGGCACGCCACCTGCTTCTTGGATGTGGGGAAGTGCAGGTATAGTGGCAAAACCTTTTTCTAAATCTTCATCACTTGGAATGTTATCGGTCATGATTCCTTGATTGAAAGCATCGTAAGCTGTCATATCGAAATAACCAGTTCCTGTTAAGCCGAAGAGGATAACTTTTTCTTCGTTTGTTTCTTTGCATTTCTTTGCTTCTTCAATGGCTGCGTAAATTGCATGAGCACTCTCTGGAGCAGGAAGAATGGTCTCAAGTTGTGCAAATTCTTGTGCGGCAGCAAAGATATCAGTCTGTTTAACGGATATAGCTTCAAGATAACCATCATGTTTAAGCTGAGAAACAATAGGGCTCATACCGTGATAGCGCAGGCCACCTGCATGGTCAGGGCTTGGAATGAAACCATTGCCAAGTGTGTACATTTTAACCAGAGGGCATGTTTGTCCGGTGTCGGCAAAGTCGTATGCAAAGCGTCCTCGGGTGAGCGTTGGGCAGCTTGCCGGTTCAACGGCAATGAAACGTGTGTTGGGGTGTGTTCCGTTGATTTTATCTTTCATGAAGGGAGCTATGAGGCCACCTAAATTGGATCCGCCACCTGCGCATCCAATAACAATATCAGGATATTCGTCGAGTTCTTGAAGTGCTTGATAACTTTCTAAGCCAACAATTGACTGATGTAAAACTACCTGATTAAGTACACTGCCAAGTTGATAACGTCCTTTGTTGTCAGGAATACTTAATGCTTTTTCTACAGCTTCAGAAATGGCAGTGCCTAATGAGCCGGATTTATTTGATTCGTTTTGGAGCATTTTGGAGCCAATTGATGTGGTGTCAGAAGGGCTTGGAGTGACATTGGCTCCAAAGGTCTGCATAACAGAACGCCTAAAAGGCTTTTGCTCATAGCTTGTACGAACCATAAACACATCACATTCGAGTCCGTAGTGGGCAGCAGCTTCTGAAAGGGCTGTGCCCCATTGGCCAGCTCCTGTTTCTGTAGTGATAGTTGTCAAGCCTTGTTCTTGGGCATAAT
>JAGBKC010000014.1 GCA_017934115.1 Actinomycetaceae bacterium
AAAAGAAAAAAGAAAAGAAGCACCTTACACAGGTGCTTCTTTAAAGAGCCATCTGCCGCTTATACGCGACGCATCACAGCATAGCCAACAGCTAATACCATAGCCACACCAACAAGACCAGCAAATACATATGTGGAAGAACCAGAAGATGCCGAAGCATTTGCTGTCTTCTTCTTATCAGCCGTATTAGCTTGTGTTGACCCATTGGTAGAGGTTTCAGGGCTGATTGTTGAAGGAGAAGCAATCTGCATGTCATCCAATGAAGAATTCAAGGCATTGGAATTATCTTCAGAATCAGTGCCCGTGATAGGCAATGCCGCCGTTGGACTCTGAGCCTGAGAAGAAGAGGAAGAAGAAACAGCTGAACGCGAAGAAGGAACAGAAGAAATCGATGCAGTTGCATAGCTACGATATGCAGTACTTGCCTTCACACGTGATGTAGAAGCAGAAGATGCTGCACTTGATGTTACCTTTGAAGCAGTTGACGATGCGTTTGAACTAGAGGAAGAAGTTGCAGGCTTGGAAGCTGATGCCTGTGATTGCGATGCTGCATTCTGTGAAGAATTAGAGACATTCGATTGCTGAGGAGTGGAAGCCTGTGTTTGAGCAGGTACTGGAGTTGTCTCTGCAGGCATAGGAAGCGTTGCTGTATCATGGCTTGTCGTAGCACCAACAAGGTGAAGCTTTACATCGCCCTTATTTTCACGTGTCGTTTCCCAATTGTCTTCATCACCAACAGTTCCGCATGAGGTAAGTTGGTAAAGGGTCATATCAACATCGTGAAGACCAGCAGAGAAGTTTTCTTGCAAGTATTGTGCGATTTCCTTATTTTCGTTTTTTTCAGCAACATCAACAAGATCACTTGTGTACGCAAAGTATTCATCGTCATCTACATCAATAACATCATCGAAATCTTCGCGCGAAAGAGCAAAAGCAAGTTCATTAAAAGAGAACTGTGCTTCCAAAGCACCTTCACACACAAGTGGAGGTATTAAAGCCCCTCCTGTAGGTTCAGAAGTAGGAGCCGAAGCGGTTGCAACAGGCGTTGGTTCAGAAGTATCCGACGCTGCAGCACTTGCATCATCAGAAGATGCAGGGCTTGAAGAAACCTCAACAGATGCAGTTGAAGATGCAGTAGCATCAACGGTGACGTCACTAGAAACAACGTCATCATCACTAAAAGGATCTGCTACAGCCAATGTAGGTAGGGTAACTGCAGCGACAGCCGTTGCAGCAAAAGCCACTTTACGAGTGATCTTCATGAATCCTCCAGCTATTTTTCTTGCTTATACAATCCGTAACATTGTATCAAGTTTACTTCCAGAAAACTATGTATTTTCTCAACAAAATCGCCCGCACACCCCATATATAAAAACAACCTCCACATACATGGAGATTGTTTTATGTCACATTTATTGAACTATGCAGAAACAGCCCTTTTAATACCTTTTCCACGTGCGCGAGCTTTATGGAAGAAAGAACCGATAAGATCGCGATTAAGCATAGAAATCAGCTCAAAAGGAATTTCCTTTGGACATACCGACGCACACGCGCCTGTATTCGTACATCCACCAAAACCTTCTTCATCAAGTTGAGCAAGCATGTTGACGACACGATCTTTCTTTTCAACTTTACCTTGCGGCATCAAACCTAAATGGGCAACCTTAGCAGACGTGAAAAGCATTGCCGAACCATTAGGACAAGCGGCAACACAAGCACCGCAACCGATACAAACAGCCGCTTCAAAAGAACGATCTGCATCAGGTTTTGGAACGAGCTGTGAATGAGCCTCAGGTGCTTCACCTGTATTTACGGAAATATATCCGCCAGCCTGGATGATACGATCGAAAGCACTGCGATCGATCACCAAGTCTTTGATAACAGGAAATGCCGCACTACGCCATGGCTCAATGGTAATGGTATCTCCATCTTTGAAGGCACGCATATGCAACTGACAAGTTGTCGTACGATGTGGTCCGTGAGGATCACCATTGATGACAACGCCGCACATGCCACAAATACCTTCACGGCAGTCAGAATCAAAGGCAAGAGGTTCAGCTCCCTGCTTGAAAAGTTCTTCATTCAAAACATCAAGCATTTCCAAAAAAGATGCATTTTCATCAACATTATCAAGCTGGCGCTTTTCAAAATGCCCTGCATCTTCTGGGCCGTTTTGACGCCAAAATTCTAATGTAATTCTCACTTGTAACTCCGCTGCTTCATATGGACATAATCGTACTTAAGGTCTTCTTTATGAAGAATTGGCTTCGCATTATCGCCACCCCACTCCCAAGCAGCAACATAAGCAAAATCATTATCGTGACGAAGAGCTTC
This sequence comes from Actinomycetaceae bacterium, assembly GCA_017934115.1. Taxonomy (GTDB): domain Bacteria; phylum Actinomycetota; class Actinomycetes; order Actinomycetales; family Actinomycetaceae; genus RUG11864. The sequence continues at coordinate 2,335 of JAGBKC010000014.1, forward strand.
GCCTTCTTCAGTTTGATGCTCTTCACGGAAGTGGCCACCACATGATTCTTCGCGGTGCAGTGCGTCAATACACATCAATTCACCAAGTTCGAGGAAATCTGCAACACGCAAAGCATTTTCAAGAGTTTTATTCATTGAGTGTGCATCACCTGGAACACGAACGTCACTCCAGAATTGAGCACGAAGCTCACGAATCAGATCAATAGCATGCTTCAATCCTTCTTCCGTACGGCTCATCCCGCAGTACTCCCACATAATAGAGCCAAGTTTCTTATGGAAATAATCAACTGAATGCGTGCCATTAACATTGAGCAGGTAATTAATGCGATTTTCTACTGAACGACGCGCTTCAAGAACTGCCGGATCATTATCATCAAGAGGTGCAAATGATGGAGCATCTGCTAAATAATCATTAACAGTATTAGGCAAAACAAAGTAACCATCTGAAAGACCTTGCATCAATGCGGATGCACCCAAACGGTTAGCACCATGATCTGAGAAGTTCGCTTCACCGCCAACAAAAAGACCAGGAATTGTCGATTCTAGATCATAATCAACCCATAAACCACCCATCGCATAGTGAACAGCAGGATAAATACGCATTGGCACTTCATATGGATTATCATCGGTGATCCGCTCGTACATATCAAAAAGATTGCCATACTTTGCAGCAACAGCATCCTTACCCATACGCTCGATAGCATCAGCAAAATCAAGGTAAACACCGCGTGCAACGCCATCAATTTCAGGCCCAACACCACGGCCTTCATCGCACACATTCTTCGCCTGGCGCGATGCGATATCACGAGGAACAAGGTTACCGAAGGAAGGATAGATACGCTCCAAATAATAATCGCGATCTTCTTCTGGAATATCACGTGGATCTTTCGAGCAATCTTCAGCGTTCTTTGGCACCCAAATACGACCATCATTACGCAAAGATTCAGACATCAAGGTCAATTTCGACTGATAATCACCATGCTGGGGAATACAGGTCGGATGAATCTGCGTATAACATGGGTTAGCAAAATATGCGCCCTTACGGTGTGCCCGCCATGCAGCAGAATTATTGGACCCCATAGCGTTAGTCGACAAGAAGAACACATTCGAATAACCACCCGAGCACAACAAAACAATATCCGCAATGTGTGTTTCGAGCTTACCTGTGACCATATCGCGAGCGATAATTCCTCGAGCACGCCCATCCTTAATAATGAGTTCCATCATTTCATGGCGCGGATAAGGAGTAACAGTTCCTTGAGCAACTTGGCGCTGCAAAGCTTGATACGCTCCTAAAAGAAGCTGCTGTCCAGTTTGGCCGCGAGCATAGAAAGTGCGCGAGACCTGCACACCACCGAAGGAACGGTTATCCAGATAACCAGCATATTCACGAGCAAAAGGAACACCTTGCGCTACGCACTGATCAATAATATTTTGAGAAACTTCAGCTAAACGATACACATTCGATTCACGCGAACGAAAATCTCCACCCTTAATAGTGTCATAAAAAAGACGGAAAATAGAATCATTATCGTTCTTGTAATTCTTTGCAGCGTTGATGCCACCCTGAGCAGCAATCGAATGTGCACGACGTGCAGAATCCTGATACCAGAAACTCTTCACGTTATAGCCCATTTCACCCAAAGATGCTGCAGCAGCACCACCGGCAAGCCCTGTACCCACAACAATCACCGTCATTTTACGACGGTTAGTTGGATTAACTAGTCGAGCTTCAAACTTTCGCTTTTCCCAACGCTCTTCAATAGGAACATTAGGAGCTTTTGTATCGGCTATTTGATCACCAACACTGTAATAATCTAAGTGTTTATCCATCATATTCTCCTAATGTACCCATCCCAAGAAAATAGCTGTTGGAGGTAACATAAAGCCTACGAAAAGGCACAAGGTAATAACTCCAGAGAGTGCCATAAACAGTTTTTCACGACTACGACGCTCAAGTCCAAGTGTTGCCAATGCAGAGAAAACACCATGATGAACATGCAAACTAAGAGCAATCATCGCCACAAGATAAATGAGCCATAACCACCAATTACCAGAGAAGGCAACAATAAGGCGATCATAAGGAGTAAGCGCATGGTAATCTCCACCGATTTCAATCTTCAAAGCTGTGAACTGTAAAAGATGAAAAATAAAGAAAGCCAGCAAAACTATACCTGCGTAACGCATCGTCAGTGCAGAACCGTAAGATTGACGCTTTTTTACGCCGCTCTTTACCTTATATTGCACCTTTCCTCGCCCACGTTTGCCACGCCTCCATGTCACTAACGCCGCATAAAGATGCCATACGATAGCAAGAGTCAAAACACTACGAATGATCCAAATGCCATCACCTTTAGAAATAAGTGGATAGCCGATATCTTCCTGTAAAAATTGTGCATAATTATTGAAAGATTCAGGACCATTGAAAACCTTAAGGTTTCCATACATATGACTTAAAACAAAAAGAACTAAAAGGAGACCGGTAAAAGCCATAGCAACTTTATGTGCTACGCCGGTTTGGTGACCTTTTTTCTGAATTGGACTCGAACTTGACACATTTTTTGATACTACACCGCCCACAGAACAAAAAGGAGGGAAAAAGAAAAAAAATATATGAGTGTTGCATAAATATGTGTTTTTTGATACTTGCGCTATTTACACCTTTTACTGTTAATATCGGCATAAATACATACTCAATAAGAAAAAAGTTTTTTCATTATCAAAGCATCATCGTCTTTATAGTATCCTTTTCTTCTTCCTACTACCTGAAAACCACCAGAAGAGTATAAAGAAATTGCAATATCATTTAAGGCACGCACTTCCAGAAAAAGCTCTTCATGTTTTTCTTTTCGCACTTCTTCACAAAGATGCGCTAACAATTTTTTTCCTAAGCCTTTATTCCGCCATGCAGGTGAGACCGCAAAAGTGAGGATCTCCGGCTCGATCCCTAAACTCACTACACCCAGAGCACAGATATCACCTCGTATTTGCATACCTTCAGACTTCGTTACTATTGCCCACACGTATTCATTATGAGAAGAAAAAACATCACTCCACATCTTCTCATTCCACATATCAACACCGCTAAAAATACGTTGATCAAAAGTAAGAACTGCTTTCATCCACGATGCATCTAAACGGACAATCTGCATCGAAACATCATTACACAAGAAAAACCTATCATCCATGAAGATCATGAACTCTTTCGATGCACATCTGGCAGGCGAATGTAGAGCGGATCTGTTCCCAAATCGATCTCTTCACCTGCTTCTTTTCTCCACAAACGCGAACGCACAAGCCTTACCATATATGCAGGCAGGCATGCAGAAACATATCGGCAAGAAAAAACATCACTATATAACGTATCGTCTGCGCTAATGACACATGCAGGTTCGTTTTCTATTTTTTTCACTA
>JAGBKC010000097.1 GCA_017934115.1 Actinomycetaceae bacterium
AATGACGAATGGAGGGTTAGAGACAATCACATCGAAGCGCATTCCATCTACTGGTTCATATACAGAACCTTTTCGAAAATCTATACACACACCTGCAAGCTCTGCGTTCATCTTTGCATATTGAAGAGCATCATCTGAAACGTCCGTAGCTACCACATGGGCTTCATTAAGGGCAGCAATGATGGCATGAATACCATTTCCCGTACCTATATCGAGTACTTTTTGCCCCTCTTTATACTGCACAAGCCCCATCAGGCTACGTGTAGCTCCGCTAACAGGCATAACATAATGTTCATCGAGAGATCGCCCAAGTATTTCTCCCCAGTCTGATGCAATCAAAACATAATCTGCTTTCCCTTTTGACCTCAAATGGCGAGGAAGGAGATGCGCATGAATTTGATAGAGCGCTTGACCGTCTTCAGCGAACAACATATCAGCATAATTGCTGCCTATCACGCATGGAAAAGCATAGCGTTGTTCTTCTTCAGTTAAATAATCTCCCAGCATAAGAGCACGTATAAGATAACTAAGTCTCGTATCTTCTGTGCGCAGCGCGCGCAAGGCAAAGACGCGTTGATGACGTATAACTCCTTCATATGCCGCACCTAATTCTTCTTGTATTGCACAAGGTGTGTATTGGCGCAAATCCTCACGCAAAACAGATACAAAATCTTTTCGTTTCTCGTCATCTACAACAATCATAAATATCCTTTAATTTTCTATTATCTCACCATATGCTAAGGGAAGGTTATCGATAATATCATGTGCTGTGATAGGATGACCACCACGCGTGTACCCATATTCATCTATACGAGCCTCACTTGCACGCAATGCAGCCTTTCCATGCAGATATCCTGCCACTGCTGCTATCAAGGATATATCGTTCACTCGCTCGAAGGATGAGGCAAGAAGAGCACCCATAGTGCCTGCTAAAACGTCTCCAGCTCCAGCAGTTCCTGTCCATGAAGGCCCTTGACTAACAAGGTATGTATGCCCAGCTGGCGATGCAATATAATTAACAGCACCTTTAAGATACACATGCGCACCCAACATGTCACTAGCAAAGCGCGCAGCTTCCATTGGGTTTGCCTCAATACGTTCTCTACTCCATTCATGATGCCCATAATTACTGAAAAGACGCGATAATTCTCCGGCGTGCGGAGTGATGACAATATGCGAATAATCATGAATGTCACTTTTTACACGCATCCATAAAGTCAATATATCAATCCCGCCAGCATCTACAACAAGCGGCAACTTTTCGCGCAGTGCATATTCATAAATATTCTCTATTTTTTCTATATATTTCCGATCATCTGCCACGATACCACTGCCAATAACCCATGCTTGCACACGCCCTGACTCACACACAATCTCAGGAGTCTGTTCTACTAGTATTTGACCTACGTCACTACCACCTAAGTAACGAACCATCCCTACACCAGACACCAAAGCAGAATGAGAAGCAAGCAGACCAGCTCCTTTATATCTGGACGAGCCAGCTATCACCCCAACAACACCTCGCGTATATTTATGATCTAATGGTTCTGGAATACGTAAAACGTCCCTACATTCATCCTGATCTATCACACTCACCTCAGATACATAATTTTCAAGAGGAAAATCTAAATCAATAAGGCATATACGCCCTACATACTCACGCGCCGCATGAGTAAAAAGACCAGGTTTATATGCCCCCATCGTCACAGTAATATCAGCTTTGAATGCAAGAGATTCACCATCACTACTAGTACTCAAGCATCCAGTATCAGCATCAATACCACTAGGAATATCGACAGCAATATATGTTGCATCCATATATTGACGTACATTATTGATCTCGCAAAGAATGTCATCATATGGAGTTCGCAGTGCTCCCGTTGCTCCAATACCTAAGAGACCATCAATAATAAGCGTTGATCCATAAGAGGCATCTACAACCGATCGAGCATCATCATTATAAAAAAAGAATCGAACTCCAGCATCTGCTGCATATTCATACGCCTCTGTGTGGATTTTACTTCTATGAGCGATATATGCGCATGCATACACCGATCTTTTAGCTAAAAATGCTAAGGCATATAAAGTGTCGCCACCATTATTGCCTGAACCTACAAGGCCCAGAACTTTTTTGCCGTATGCGCCACCGTATTCTTCTTTTAAGATCTTTACACATTCGGATGCAAGTCCATATGCTGCTTTTCGCATAAGCGGGCGACCTGCATTCAAAAGAGGTTCTTCTATTGCACGCACCGATTGAACAGAAAAAGTTTTTTTCACAAAAGAAGTCTATCAAAACATAATAAGAGAATAAAAAAGCTCCCGCAGTTGGATTCGAACCAACAACCCTTCGATTAACAGTCGAATGCTCTGCCGTTGAGCTATGCGGGAAAGCAACAAAAGATATATTAGCACAGTAAAGCTACAGCGCACGAAAAACTACATGTAACATGTATCTCTTTCTTTACGTATCTATGCCTGCGAAATCTTTCAAATAGAGAAGCACTTGCTGATAATCTTTCTCCTCTTCTTTCGTGAACTCATTATTACCAAGGCACTGAATTATCAAGGAGTTATCACATTGACGTCGAATCAAAAAAACTACATCCCGTTTGGTTGATGGTAATTGTGCGTAGTAACGATAGTATATTGAGTGCTCGATATATGAACGTACGCAAGGAGTTATGTCTGCACTATCATCATCAGGAAGACAGCAAAGAAGTTCCAAACTATCTACAAAAACAATATTCAACGAACGATTTTCATGATTCCACGACGCACTGGCAATCTCTGTCCATTTATACTCAACAATCGACTTTTCTTCGCTAGTTATCACCATTACAAATAAAGAACATGAAGTAACAGCAAGATATATCTGCACATTTTCATCAGCACGATAAGCAAAATCACTGCCCTGCACATGAACAAGGCTCGTCCACTGCTCAACAGGGACACCTAAAGAGCTCCTTAAAACATCAGGTATGTTCTTCTTTTTTCGTCTCATGCTCAACTCTCATAAACGGAAAAGTTGTCATACACACTCACAGTTGAAGATGGCAAAGAATCATTATTCTTTTTTTCCTTCATTTCTTGACCGGCAAAAAAAGCAAGAACAAACATAACAATTCCTAAGATAGCAAAAATAATATATCGCCGTTTAGCTACCTTCTTATAATATTGCTCTTCTTCAGCAGTTAAACCGGATACTTTATTGCCTTGCAAAGAATCGTTTTTTATTTCATCTGCCACTTATTACTCCTATCATAATGGTACATTAATGCCAATTTTACGCATGACTTTAAGAACTGGCTGCATAAACATGTCGTATTCTTCCATACGCAAAGCACGCATCGTAGCCAAAAAAACAATAACGATCATAATAGATCCAAAACACATATCTAATAATGCTCCCATGAAGGAAAGAGGACCACCAATATTATTTCCATCAAACAAGAACAAAACTGCCACACCAGAAACTGAGGCCATACAAGCAGCCACAAAGAACTTGATGTAACTTTTTGCAATACGCTTTCCATCCATACGTTTCATGTGCCTGCGACGCAAATCAAAAAACATTACCAATGGTAATGCCACATTAATGCAGCCTTGAATCAATGCAGCACCAATAACAGAATATTGAGGCGGAAGATAAAAGCACATTGTTAAGCCGATATATTGAATAATCTGGAAAGGAAATTGCACTAAGAAATTACCGCGCGTATCTTCAAAAGCAAAATAAACTCTATTCAGAACAGTTTGCACACCAACACCAACAAGACCAACACAAAATGCCATCAAAACATGTGAAAGAGTCACTGCTTCTTGCGGCAAAACACTAAAAGCTAAAATTCGAGAAATCGGCCCAGCTAAAACAATCATCAACGCCGCAAACAAAAACATAAAGGCTGATACCGTTCGAATAGCTCGCGATGTATCCAAACGTAAAAGTGGTATATTACCATCAGCAGCAGCCTTAGCCATGCGCGTGAACATAGCCGTTGCAATAGAAACAACAATCAACGACTGTGGAATTGAATAAATAGTAAAGGCAGTTGTGTGGGCATAATTACCAGCAACCAAAACAGAATCAATTCCCTCTTTCATGGCGCGCATAGGAGCATCTGAAGCAACTTGAGATAATTTTGCCGTTGGAACAAGAGAAAATAACATAGTCAAAGATACCCACAACGACGCTTTACCAGCTGAGCTTAAACCAGCATTACGCCATGAAAAATCTGGACGATATCGCAATCCCATTTTACGCATGGGATAAATAAGTATCAAAGCTTGAACAACAATACCCAAGGTAGAAATACCACCCAATAAAGCAATACGTGTCGATGTCCAATATTCAATATTATTGGCATTCTCCTGAGTGACAGGGCCATAAAGGAACAAAATAAACAAAAAACCGACAACGGCTACAATATTATTTGCAACTGGAGCCCACATATACGGGCCAAAATTTTCACGCGCATTCAAAATTTGCCCAAAAACCGTATAAAGACCATAGAAAAAAATTTGCGGTATGCACCAGTAAGCAAATGCAACTGTAAGCTGATACCATTCTTGATCCATATCAGAAAACAGCATAACCACCCACGGCGCACAAAAAGTAAGAAGCAAGGTAATAGAACCAAGAAAAACAAGTGCTATTGTAATGAGCTTATTGATAAAAGCTTGTCCATTATCTTTTGATTCTTTTGTGGCACGTACGATTGCTGGCACCAATACAGCATTCACAAGGCCGCCCACAACAATCATATAAATAAGGTTGGGCAATTTATTAGCAATATCAAAGGCGTTTGAGCCGTAAGTTGTCATACCAACAAGTGCACCCAATAATATAGGTGAACGCACTAAACCTAAAATACGAGACACCAAGGTACCTAATCCCATAATAAGAGATGACCTAGCTACATGTGAATTGCTACTCTTTTCTGCAGTGTCATTTTTACGTGTTTGTACTGACATCCGTGAAGCATCACCACTGCTTTTTTTCATATGCCGAGGCGGAGCTTTTGGATCAACAACAGGAATAGATGTTAAGGTGTGGAGCAAAGAATCATCCCCATAACTCCAACTTGCAGTTTCGGTAAGATGAGGATTGTAGGCAGGAATTTGAGAAGTCATATACTGTGAATGTGCCACTTGAGCGACATCATCATAGGAAACATCATAGAAATACTTTTGTTCGCTTCTAGTACTATCGCGATAAGCGTCGACTGGTTGAGGTAAATGATATGAAGATTTTCCCGATGTTTTATGTGAGCGCGACTTTACACTCTTATTATCACGTGCAAAATGACGGCCCTGAGGTTCTTTCCAAAATCCATGTACCACCCTTGCATCCTAGCCGATAAAGAAAAACAACACATATAAGACAACAGAAAACATATACAATTCCTACTAGACTGTAAGCTATGGCAGGTTCGATCCCTAAAGAAGATATCAATGAAATTAAATCTCGCATTCGCATTGATGATCTCGTATCTGCCTATGTCACATTAAAACCCGCAGGAATGGATTCCCTTAAAGGTTTGTGCCCTTTTCACGATGAAAAAACTCCATCTTTCCATGTGCGCCCATCACATGGCACATGGCATTGCTTTGGATGTTCTGAAGGTGGAGATTCTATCAGTTTCGTTCAAAATATCGAACATATTAATTTCGCTGAAGCTGTCGAATTTTTAGCACAAAAAATTGGTTACACCATTCACTACACCACAGGTGAAAAACGAACTACCCCTAAAGGACCATCAAAACAACGTCTTGTTGATGCACATAGAGTTGCCATAGAATTTTATCAACAGCAACTCTCAACCAATGAAGGTACACAAGCACGCCTTATGCTAGAAAAACGTGGCTTTGATGCAGACACAATAAAAAAATACGAAATTGGATACTCTCCACAATCATGGGATTCACTTACAACACACTTACGCAAGCATGGATTTTCTGATCAAGAAATTATTGCCAGCGGACTTTCTTCTCAAGGAAATCGTGGCCTTTACGACAGATTTCGTGGACGCGTTATGTGGCCAATTTTTTCCATCACAAGCGACCCTATTGGTTTTGGTGCGCGAAAATTGAACGACGACGAAGATGGACCAAAATACCTCAATACACCCGAAACACTCATTTATAAGAAATCACATGTACTGTATGGACTCAACATAGCTAAAAAAAACATTGCTACAAAGAAAAGAATTGTTGTTGTTGAAGGGTACACCGATGTTATTGCTGCTCATTTAGCAGGAATTGATTATGCGGTAGCTACATGCGGCACAGCTTTCGGTAAAGAGCACATCAAAATAGTACGCCGTCTTCTTGGAGATACATATAGCCCAACAACTGGACTCATGATGGCAAATGGGAATGCATGGGGCGGTGAAATCATCTTCACCTTCGACGGCGATAAAGCCGGGCAAAAAGCCGCACTCAAAGCTTTTAGTGAAGATCAATCCTTTGCTGCTCAAACCTTTATTGCAGTTGCCAGCAACAATATGGATCCATGCGAAGTACGACTTAATTATGGAGATGAAGGCGTGAGAGACTTGATCGAATCAAAACGCCCACTCTTTGAATTTGCTATTAAAACAACTCTTAAAAACCTCCCCTTGCACACAGCCGAAGGACGAACACGCGGTCTTCATGCATCTGCGCCTGTTGTAGCACATATCCGCGACTCTATTCTTCAAGGAGAATATATTCGTCTTTTGGCTGGGTGGCTCGGTATGGATGAAAAAACTGTTGAACAGGCTGTAAAAAACGCTAAAAAAAATAACGATTTTCCAACGCAAATGCCTTCAGATTCTTCACAACACACCCATGCACCAAAAACACGCCTTGAACGTCTCGAACATGAAGCATTGCAAATCTACATAGAGCTGCCTTGGTGTATACGTGATTTTCACCTCGAGAATTTACCACCTCATACTTTTACATCACCACAATATAAACGTATCCATCAAACGATCAACTCTACACAAGCTCTCGCATTTTTCGCACAAAAAGAAAGTAACTATCTTACACAGGGCATAGAAAAGACAGAAGCACAAAAGAAAGCAACAGCCGATTACATTCAATATATCTGCGAGGAATCTGATGAAAAAACAGCTCAAGAGATACGAGCTCTTATTGCTTCTCCACTACCGGAAAATCGCCACAACCACCTTGCTCATTACGCGTGGACAATTTTAGCTTCACTTATCCAAGAAGGAATTCAACGGCAAATCGAAGATCAACGATATCAACTTCAACAAACTAATCTCTCAAATGAAGATAAAATGGATATTTTCAAACGAATTCAAAATTTAGAACAGCAAAAACGACAATGGAATGCCCACACAACATAATCAATAAAGTATATATCACACCACGATATATACATATATTGTCTAATATCCATTACCATAGAAGCGTTCTTATGAATAGATGCGCCTGTAGCTCAGCTGGTTAGAGCAGTCGACTCATAATCGATTGGTCGCGGGTTCGAGTCCTGCCGGGCGCACTTTTTTCCTGCTGTCTATACCCAACAAATCATCCCCCACGCATAAAAATTCGACTACCAAGAGTAATGGATACTCTAGAAACTCATATCATAAAGCATGGCATCGAACAATACTATTTTTGATACATAAATTTCATACCCACTAAAACACAGTTCACACATCACTTCACGTATAAAAGGTCAGAACTTAAATTCTGACCTTTTATAGCAGAGTACGATTAATTCCCAATACGAGCAACAAGTCGTCCCGTCACTTGGTTATTCTTCAATTTCTCTAAACCTTCACCAATCTCATCAAAAGAAATCTCTGTATACACAGGAGTAATTTCTTTTTTCAATAACAGATTGAAAACGTCTTCAATGTCTTGAACCGTACCACCAAGAGACCCAATAATTTTCTTTCCAAGAATGGTATTTCCTGTGCAGGTAAAAGTTGGTTCACCTAAGCCAACACTTACAACAGTTCCTCCACGATGCACAGCATTTATGGCAGCCTGCATAGTATTAAAACCTGCATAATCGACAACAAGGTCAAAATTTTGCCCCGCCCATTCTTCTGCACTTTTTACTACCGATGTTGCTCCAGCTTCGCGCGCTAATGGCCATACATCTTCTTTAAATTCCGCTACATGAACTTCAGCACCAGCGACAATAGCAGCCTTTGCACCTATTTGACCAAGTCCACCAAAACCTATAACGCCGACTTTCATTCCTGGACCAGCTTTGCCTTCTTTTATAATAGCATGGTAACTTGTCATGCCCGCATCTGTAGCTAATGCAGCCAAAGCAAAATCTAAACCTTCAGGAACTCTCGCTAAATCTTCCACATTCGCAACAAGTTTATCTGCAAATCCTCCATGAGTGAACATACCTAATGGCGGACGAACACCAGAAGAACACACACCAACAGCATCGCCAATTTCCCAACCTTCAACTCCTTCACCCAGAGCACAAATAACACCAGCATTTTCATGACCTTGAGTCATGGGATGAAACGGCATATGGTCAGCACCGTAATTTATATACATCACATCAGAATGACACAGCCCGGCTGCTTTCATCTCAATCAGAACTTCACCAGGCCCTGGCGTCAATTCTTCAACTTCATTAAGCTGAAATTTTCCTAAACCTTCGCATTGCCATGCACGCATATTTTTTCCTTTCGTCATCGACAAATATACACAAACAAATATACTTAACTAAGTTAAATAGTTTCTTAGATAGAATAAAATACTTAAAAAAGTAAAGTAAAAGTAAAAATAAAATAAAAATAACACAAATGATTAGCTCTCATAACTTCGATAACCTTATACACTTTCTCTATGACACATACATCTTACGAACACAATGATGTGACTCCCGACATGCGTATTCATTATGCTTTTGTCAAAATGACACGTCCGTGGATGTATGCATACG
>JAGBKC010000098.1 GCA_017934115.1 Actinomycetaceae bacterium
AAGTAGTAGGAAAAGACACACACACTAAAGAAACATATATAGCTAGCAAACGGTAGACTTTCACATGTCTCTAGCTCAAGTGGCGGAATTGGTAGACGCGCACGGTTCAGGTCCGTGTGCCCATTGCGGGCATAGGGGTTCAAGTCCCCTCTTGAGCACTTTTAGCCTTAAGCTTCTTTCATGAAAGAAACAAGCTCGTCAAAAGCGTTTTCTACCTTCACTTCATGCTGTTCACCAGTGGCACGCACGCGAATTTCGACCTTTCCATCTTTCAAACCGCGCCCAATGACCACGGCATAAGGAACACCCAAAAGTTCATAATCAGCAAACTTTACGCCAGGCGACACCTTCAAACGGTCATCATACAAAACATCATAACCAGCACCTTCCAAAGAAGCACACAACGTATCTGCCGCTCCATAAAGCTCATCGCCTTTACCTGCAACAACGACGTGAACGTCGGCTGGAGCAACAATGCGTGGCCACATCAAACCACGCTCATCATGATATTGCTGAGCCAAAGCAGCCATCACACGTGAAACACCAATACCATAAGAACCCATGGTAACAACCTGGGTTTTACCGTTCTGATCAAGCACTTTCAAATCAAGAGCATTCGCATATTTACGACCCAACTGGAAAATATGGCCGATTTCAATACCGCGCTCAAGAGACAACGGGCCAGAACCATCTTCAGCCATATCGCCTTCACAGACAGTTGCTGCTTCAATAAACCCATCAGCCTCAAAATCACGCCCATACACAAGGTTATACACGTGATAGTTCTTCTTGTTTGCACCAGTGATCCATGCACTTCCGCGCGCCACACGAGGATCGAGAAAATAGCGTAAAGGCAATCTTTCTTCCCCATCTTCCGTAGCACTACGACGCGAAGATTGAGGGCCAATCACCATCGGACCAATATATCCAGGCACAAGTTCAGGATACTGAGCTAAATCTTCTTCAGTTGCCATCTCAACTTCAACAGACCCCAAGGCAGCTTCAACGCGCTTAACGTCAACATCACGACCACCTGGAACACCAACAACAAACACTTCACGCGTACTATCGGGATGAACAGCAACCAAAACAACATTCTTTAACGTGTCGTTAGCCTGCCATGAATCATTTTCACGCGGACGCAACTCATTAAAGACATCAACCAAAGTATCGATAGTAGGAGCATCAGGAGTTTCCACAATTTCTGATTCTGGAATACTAGAAAAATCTTGTTCAGGTGCCTGCGGAGTAACCACGGCTTCTACATTTGCCGCATACCCGGATGGCGCACGCACAAAAGTATCCTCGCCAATTTCTGTAGGATACAAAAATTCTTCACTTCTCGATCCACCCATAGCACCGCTCATAGCCGAGCAAATAACATAAGGCAAGCCAAGGCGGTCAAAAATATTTTGATAAGCCTGACGCATCACCGCATATGACGTTTCTAAGCCGGCATCATCAATATCGAAAGAATAAGCATCTTTCATCACAAAAGCACGCGAACGCAACAACCCTGCACGCGGACGAGCTTCATCACGATATTTCGTTTGAATTTGATACAAAGTAACAGGAAGATCTTTATATGAAGAAAACATATCCTTTACAGCTAAAGTGAACATTTCTTCATGCGTGGGGCCAAGCAAATAATCAGCGTCTTTGCGGTCTTTTAAAGTAAAAAGTGTGGGGCCGTATTCTTCCCATCGGTTTGTCACTTCATAAGGTTCGCGTGGCAAAAGAGCAGGTAAAAGCATCTCTTGGGCACCTGCTTTATCCATTTCCTCGCGCACGATCGCTTCAACTTTGCGATACACTTTCAACCCCAATGGCAACCACGTGTAAATACCCGGGGCATTGCGGCGAATATAACCGCCGCGCACAAGAAGTTTATGACTTGCTACCTCTGCGTCTGCAGGGTCTTCGCGAAGTGTTCGCACAAAAAGTTGAGACATTTTTAGCACCCCTTTAGCATACAGCCTTAAGGAAAAATGCGCATGCGCATATAAGAGAAAATAAGGCACAATTAGCGGAGTGTAATCGTTTGCCAATCACAATGATGGCGAAAACCAAGAGAAGCATACAACCGGCGCGCGCGTTTATTGTACTCATTGACATACAGCGACATCATTACTTGATGACGCTGATATGCATCGCGTAAAACACGTGCCATACAATATTTTCCAATCCCCTGACCACGATATTCAGGTGCTACCCACACACCTTGAAACTGAAGGACATCCGAGGTCAACGCACCTATATCAGCCTTAAAAATAATGCGTTCGTCAGCATTTTCACGAATCACACCTATATATGTTCGTTTATTTCGTAAGTAGTAATGCAGGCGCTGTTCGTAGGCTCCCGTACTATCACATGGATCGTACCCCACTTCTTCAATAAACATAGCCCTAGCAACAGGAAAAACAGCTAAAAAATCCGAATGATGAGCTAAGCGAAGTTCAATAAAAGGAACATCAAAAGACACACTGGGGAGATCATCAGACATATTTGATTGCGCCTGCCACGTCAATAGCAACTGATTACGCACGTCAAAAGGATAATTCACATAAGATTCAAGATAATTCCATAGAGATGAAATAATGAAGCGCGGCCCCACAAAAGATTGCTGCCACATAAGATCTCTTCGAATTTTTTTTGCACACTCCTCAATACCTTCACCATTGTTAAAACCGACAGAAAACACAAGATTTCCACTTGTCATGACGCCACGCAATTCTTTTTTTTCATAAACTCCATAAAGTGGAAAAGTCATATTACTTTCAAGATAAGAACTTAAAAACATCGTTGATTCAACCGGTGTTAATTGAGCTAAGCGCTCAACATCATCGGTGAAACGACGAATTCTTTTTATTTTCATAACCTTTTTACATAGTCTTACTACATATCACAAATATTAATACTGCGAAACCAAAACTTCGCCTTCCTCGCCTTTTTCTTCAGCAAGTTCATGAGCATAACGCAAGAGAGTATCAACAATGCGGTCTTCACTAACAGTTTCCACCACTTTACCATGAATGAAAATCTGGCCTTTCCCATTGCCAGACGCCACACCTAAATCAGCCTCACGCGCCTCACCTGGACCATTAACAACGCACCCCATCACAGCCACACGCAAAGGAGCTTTCATGCCCTCAAATGCTTTTTCCACTTGAGAGGCCAGTTCCCAAATATCCACTTGAGCACGGCCACATCCAGGGCAAGAAACAATTTCCATCTGCTTAGGACGCAACCCCATACTTTCAAGAATTTTAGCACCCACCTTCACCTCTTCAACAGGTGGAGCAGAAAGAGAAACACGGATAGTATCACCAATGCCTTCAGCCAATAAAATGCCAAAAGCAGCAGCTGATTTAATAGTACCTTGAAAAGCAGGCCCTGCTTCTGTCACGCCCAAATGAAGTGGCCAATCACCTTGGGCAGCAAGCAATCTATAGGTTTCTACCATGGTGACCACATCATGGTGTTTCACAGAAATTTTATAATCTCGAAACCCTACTTCTTCAAAAAGCGCAGCTTCGTTCATAGCTGATTCCGCCAAGGCCTCTGGGGTTGCTTTCCCGTATTTTTTTAATAATCGAGGATCAAGAGAGCCAGCGTTAATGCCAATGCGCAAAGAAACATTATGATCGCTAGCAGCAGTGCATATATCTTTTATTTGATCGTCAAATTTACGTATATTCCCCGGGTTAACACGAACTCCACCACAACCGGCCTCAATGGCAGCAAAAACATATTTAGGTTGAAAATGAATATCAGCAATGACTGGAATGGGAGAGCGGCGCACAATATCAGCCAAAGCAGCAGCATCCTTATCCGTTGGGCATGCCACTCGAACGATATCACACCCGGCTGCAGAAAGCTCAGCTATTTGACGTAATGTTCCTTCAATATCATGAGTTTTGGTCGTTGTCATCGATTGGACAGCGATGGGACTTTCACTACCTACACCCACATTACCTACCTTGATTTGCCGCGTGATGCGCCTAGGCGATAAGACAGCAGGCTCGACAGGGATCTGAGGCATAGGCAATACAGTTTCCATGCTGTCATTATATCCTTTTATACACATCATTATTTCTCTACTGCTGACGATATAGCGCATCGCACTTGTAGAAACACACAAACTTTGTAAAATACGGGTGTGGAGAAAAGAATCGTACATGTTGGCAAACTTCAATTAGGCACCTCATTGCCCACATCAGCATTACCCCATGCAGTTCGGCCCCATTTCTTGGTGCCTCTTACAGGCACTACCGGTGATGACGTCATAAAACAGGCACAAAAAGCAGAAACAGAAGGCGTTGATATCGCTGAATGGCGTATCGATTTTTTTGACAAATATTCATCTATAGATTCCTGCATAGATACTGCGCAATGCCTAGTTCAGGCAACACATATCCCTATTCTTGCAACTTTTCGCACCAAGCGTGAAGGCGGAAATGCAAATATTTCTGCACAAAAATACACTGAGCTTCTTATCCAGATGAGCAAAATATTCCCAATGGTCGACATCGAAGTGTTATGGGAAGAATTAAATGTTTCTGCTCTTTTACATTCACTTTCACCGAAAACCATCACTATAGGTTCGCATCATAATTTTTCTCATACCCCCCATAATCTTTTAGAGCTATTCCACTCAATTGAGGATGCAGGTGTTGATATTACCAAAATCGCCTGTATGCCTGAAAAACAAAAGGATGTGGAGAACTTATTGCATACAACCGAACAAGCACACACAGAGATTTGTGCTCCCATCATCAGCATTTCCATGGGAGAACTCGGTAAAAAATCACGCACTCACGGTCATTTGTATGGCTCATGTGCCACATTTGGTTCTTTAGAAGGAGCATCAGCACCAGGCCAACTGGACATCAACACCTTACGCAATGAAGTTGCGAAAGCACACCTGTAAATTTATATATCCATCTCACTATTGCGAAAGGCTGCCATTCGCAATGACACACACCAAAATCAAACACCCTTGCAATACAACAAGGCAAACACACACATCGCCATGATAATAAAAGCTCCAGCATCAGCAAGCCAACACACTTACACCATGCCAGCACGCCGCAATAACCACTGAGGCATATATGCTGCATCACGCGGATATTCTGCTATTTCTGCCTTCCAATCCTCGAGCGGAACATCATCTGCAAATTCCGGCTCATCCATATAATTCATCTGGATATTGACTTTTGTGCTTGTTGACGTGAAATCAAAACGCACACTTACAGCTCCACCAGCCTTTTCATCAATAGTCTGTTCTTTAATATACAAAGCGTAAGAATATAATGCATGTGGAAGTGGATGCACAGCCTTCTTTTGCGGATCTCCATTTTCGTCAGGAATAACAGCAACACCAGCAGAAACAACCTTATGATTCACCATTTGCACAAGTACTGCCCCCTCACGCCATCCTTCAGGAGCAACAGCACTGTAGAGCAAATAAATACCCTGAACAGCGCGATCCATATCTTTTTGCGCAGGCGGCAACACTCGCACAGGAACATCATCAGCCCAGGGAACATAAGGAAC
>JAGBKC010000099.1 GCA_017934115.1 Actinomycetaceae bacterium
AGCTAAAGGTGACATATTGAGAGCAATATAGTTATTGGACGAATATGGTGTGTATTTTTCTGGTTGATTTGTCACTACAGTTATTTTTTCTTGTGATAGCGGTGTGGTGGTGACGTGTAAACCAGCCATCATTGCCCCTAAAGCCCATGTAAGAGACTTCCAATGAAGAGGAGTATCAAGAAAAAATATACTTGATTCTTCACACCAAAGGTCATTATGGAGAAATTGAGAAATTTTTATGATGTGGTTAGCGGTGACATTGCCTGATAATTCCATTCGTCCTTCGGATGAATACCATGTAAGTACAGGTTGTGGCCCTATATGTTGTAAGTGTGCTATGAGTGAGTAAGGAGTGTTCACGGTTTTTTATTCTATATGTGGGTTAAGAGAAAATCGAAAGAAAAATGCGGGTGTCTTCTTTGGGGAGTGGGGCAAATTATGCTAGTTTATAGAAGATCCTTATCGGCGTGTCTAGGTATTGTGACCTACAAACATATTTCTTTACATAACAGCTTTACCAGCTAAAACGCTGTCTGCAAAAAAAATACAAAAGTTTTTCGTTATTATTTTATGTCTTTTACCTGCTGTTTTGCTGTTTAGAAGTGTTTTTTGGGGCTTTTTTACTATAGAAGTGGTTGTAATGCCCTTTGAACTGCTCATTTAGGTGTGTTGTTTTTTTGAATTTCCTTTTTTGCCTTGACTTTGTGCCTGTATAGCGCGTGTAATGGTTATGGACAAAACAAGGGACGTTAACACGTTAATATGAGGAGGTAGGAACGTGGTACAGCGTAAAGGGGTTTCGCTTAGTCTTGTTGATTCGCCTGAATATACAAATATTGACAAAGTTCAATCTTTGATGCAGGGAATTTTTGATCTTGGATACGACAAAAACATCGATACTGATGTTTTTTGGCAAGATTCTGCATTATGTGCAGAAACAGATCCGGATATCTTTTTTCCAGAAAAGGGCGGTTCAACAGCTCCAGCAATGTCTATTTGTCAGCAATGCACCGTTCGTTCTGAATGCTTAGAGTATGCACTGTCGCACGATATTCGCCATGGCATTTGGGGGGGCATGAGTGATAACGATCGTCGGCGTGCATCGCGCGAACGCCGTCGTGCTCGTCAAATGGAAGCATAAAAATTAGAATTTTGGATAAGTGGGAAGGGTAGAAAATCTTTCCCACTTTTTTATGCGTATTTTTTGAGTTTGGAGTGTCGTTAATGAAGAAGATAGTCAATTTCCTGTGATGTTTTATCAAGAAGCGCCGCTATTTGTTCGGTGACAATGTTGTGAATGAATAATTGAAAATTTGATGCGTGTTGGGCTGCTCGAATAATGGGCATACGGTAGAAAATGATCCATCCGTCATTGACGTTTGGTGACGCTTTATGTGATGGAAAGAACTTTGATAAGATTCCTGCTTGTTCCCAAGGTGCGGGCGAAGATTCTGGTACGTCTCGTACGCCATATTCGATAAATTCTAACTCGTTCGGGTACAGATCTTGATAGATAGAAATTTCTACAGCAAGGCAATCGTCGAATTTATGGGCACGTGTTCGCCATGCTGGAAGTGTTGGAGAAAAAAGGGGACCTCGAATACCTCGGCCGTGTCGATCTTTTTGACGTGCGTTATCTCGCAAAGGTAGGAAGTTTTCTTTCACGTGTTTAGTCTAATATGAGTGGTACATTTATCTTATGAGCCACATGCGCCAATGTTCACGTACACGATGTACAGAAGTTGCAGTTGCAACTATGACTTACCAGTATGAAGACGCTACTGCTGTTGTTGGTCCTTTGTCGCCTACTCGAGAAAAAGGTGCATTGGATTTTTGTATTGATCATGCGAATTCTGTTACTGTTCCTCATGGATGGTCGATCGTTCGCTTAACTCATGAATATGAACCTTCTGCTCCCCAAGATTCAGATTTGATGGCATTAGCTAATGCGATGCGGGCTGTATCGGTCGATGATGCTTCTGAAGATCTGCAGGTAGACAAACATATGATGTCGCCTTCCGAACATCGTGGCGCCCTATACGAAGCGCTTCATGAACGAAAAACAAATCATTTAAGCCTCGTGGATAACGAAAAAGATAGTAATATATAAACCGTTACGTGTACCGCCAGGGGAGGGCAAAGGCAATGAGCTTACGTATTCTTGTTGTGGATGATGACGCAAGTATTTCTGAAATGGTTGCCATTATTCTTGAAACTGAAGGCTATGTTGTTACGGTGTGTGCTGATGGTGCTCATGCTCTTCCTATCTTTAAGGCAGAGCGTCCTGATCTTGTGTTGTTGGATGTCATGTTGCCTGGTCTTGATGGTGTTTCAGTGTGCCGTCAGTTGCGAGGTGAGAGTGACGTTCCTATTATTATGATGAGTGCAAAAACAGATTCCGTTGATGTGATCGCTGGCCTTGAAGCAGGTGCAGATGATTATGTGAAAAAACCTTTTGATAATTCCGAACTTCTTGCAAGAGTGAAAGCTCATTTACGTCGCCATGAAAGTGCTCCTGAAGTTTTACGCATCGGTGATCTTGAAATGGATGTAACAGCTCATCAAGTAACGCGCAACGGTAAGCTTTTACATTTAACGCCTCTTGAATTTGATTTATTAGCTCTTTTGGCTCGTAAACCGCGTCAAGTATTTTCTCGTCAAGAACTTTTAGAAGAAGTGTGGGGGTATCGTCATCCTAGTGATGATACACGCCTTGTTAATGTGCACATCCAGCGCTTGCGTTCAAAAGTGGAAAAAGATCCTGATCATCCCCAAGTAGTCATGACTGTGCGCGGCGTAGGCTATAAAGCAGGTGCAGTAGTAAAGTGAGTTTGCGTAACTACCTAAACAAATATAGGTGGGTGCATTTCGTACGCCAAGTTTGGCGTTTTGTTGTCTATCAGTGGAATTCACACGTGCGTTTACGTGTGGTGACCTATGTGATGAGTTTGTCACTGGCAGTGATGGTAGTTATTGGCACTTTACTGGTCGTTCTTGTGCGCAGTAGTATACATCAGCAAGCAGTATCAACATCAATGCAACATTTTCAGCATGTATATTCTTCTGCTGAACGCTCTTTGACTGCAGATTCTTTGTCGGGAGATCAAAAAAAACAAGTAACGATGAATTCCTTGATGATTCAGCAATATATGCCGTATAACTCAGTGATGGGTGCGGTCTTTTTGCAAAATTATGAAGAAGGAAACACGGGATTACGTCTAAGTGAGCCTATTACGATCCAAAGTCAACGAGTGAGTGAATATGTGTCGCCAGAGATCCGTGAGATGACGCGTGCACATTCGTCTGTGGTATGGCAGGCGATTTCCTATCATAATGATGACAATAAAGATATTCCGGGAATTATCATCGGAAGAAGTATTGATATTCCTGGTTACGATGGTGTAGAGTTCTATATTCTGTATTCTTTGGAGCATCAGCAAGAAAGTTATCACACATTTTATGTATGGGCATTTGCAGGTTTCTTTTTACTTCTTTCATTGATCGCTCTTATTGTGTATACAGTATCGGCTACTGTTGTGAAACCTATGAAAACAGCGTCGCGTAAAAGTGCACAGCTACTTGATGGTAAATTTGATACTCGCATGACAGTCAAGAAGAATGATGAATTGGCTTCTTTGGCGCGTTCTTTTAATGATATGGCTGAATATATCCAAGAAAAAGAAAAGGCCTATGAACAGTTATCTTTTGCTCAACAAAAGTTTGTTTCTGCTGTTTCGCATGAGTTGCGCTCGCCAGTGACTACTATCCGTATGGCTGGGCAATTGCTCTACGATAAGCGAGATGAGCTACCTAGCGTTTTGAAACGAAGCGTGGAGCTGCAAAATAAGCAGCTTGTTGATTTGGATGTTTTATTGTCTGAACTATTAGAAATTTCTCGTTACGATGCCGGTTCTGTTTCTTTGGTTGTTCAAGAAGTGGACGTGGTGCGCATTATTCGACGCGTTATTCAAGATCAAAAAGTATTGGCAGATTCCTATCATCTTTCTGTTGTTTTAGAAGGTGAAGAAAAAGCGTTGGCTAAAGTTGACCCACGGCGTATTGAGAGAATCGTTCGTAATCTTGTTGTTAATGCTATTGAACATGGTGAAAATAATGATGTACGCGTTGTTGTGTATACAACCGCTTCGGCTGTTGCGATTGAAGTTTCTGATCGGGGGATTGGCTTAACTGAAGAAGAAGCGAAACATGTTTTTGATCGTTTTTGGCGTGCTGATGAATCACGAGTGAGAAAAAGCGGAGGAACTGGTTTAGGGCTCACCATCGCCAGTGAAGATGCTGTGTTGCATGGCGGCGTACTAGAGTGTACGGGGCATAAGGGCATTGGTTCTACTTTTTTATTGACCTTGCCTGTTGTGCCCGGTACATCGTATGTAAAACCACGTTCGCTGCGTGTAGCTGCTGAAGATGAGCAATGGGGCTCATTTGTGATAGATGATGGTCATGAAGAATCGTTAAAGATAGAGGATATTCGTGAAGTAGAGGAATTGAATAAGAAGATTCACAAGAATGTCGATGAATCGAATGTTTTAGTGCCTTCTGATGGTGTTGTTGTGGTGAAAAACATCGAAGAAGAAATGCGTAAGCTCGATAAGAAGTAGGCGAAAGAGCGGTTAGTATGAAACGATTGGCGCGAGTTGCAATGGTGCTTGCCTTAGCATTTATGATGGCAGGGTGTGCATCTTTGCCTGTGTCTTCACGCGTAC
The DNA here is from genome assembly GCA_017934115.1 of Actinomycetaceae bacterium. GTDB lineage: Bacteria > Actinomycetota > Actinomycetes > Actinomycetales > Actinomycetaceae > RUG11864. Next base: position 4,725 of record JAGBKC010000099.1, read on the forward strand.
ATGTCGATGATGACGGTAGTGATTCTCGTGAAGTGCGAGGATATGCTCCTGTTGATAGTTCTTCACCTGAACGAATTATTGAAGGTTTTTTCTCTTCCATGGATGAAGGCGCAAAAGATAATTATGCACTAGCCCGTCAATATGTGATGGCATCTCTTGTGTCTACCTGGAATCCTCAAGAAAAAATATATGTATATGCATCTGATGAAAAAATGCGCATCTCACAACAAAGCGATGGTAGTTTTTCTTTCGATATTCCAATTATCGGCACCTTAGAAGAAAACGGGGTTTTCACATGGGAGGCAAATAAAGAAAATTCACATGCTACCTTTTCTTTAGGGAAAAATTCCGCTGGTCAGTGGCGCATTATTTCTGCTCCTCACGCTGTGTGGATTTCGCAAAGCACCTTAGAAGAATATTTTCTGTCTATGCCGATATATTTTATGTCATCATCACGTACACATATGGTTGCTGATATGCGCCTATTTCATAAGGATGTTGTCAAAGAATCTGCTGTACGTGCTGTTTTAACGCAGTCGAAAAATTATTGGCTTAATTCTGCTCTCAGTATTGTTGACGAGGAAATGTCTCTTTCTTCTCAAGGTATTGATGTTCAAGAGGGGTGTGCATATGTGCATATGTCTTCTTCTTTTGCTTCTGTTTCTCAAGATAAACGTTTGATTGTTTTTGCGTCATTGAAGCGAACTCTTATGGAATTTGAAGATATCAATGATGTTGTATTGACAATCGAAGGTAATGAATTAGCCGATATGCCTGTCGATGACATATATATGAATGATACACCCGTAAAATCGCAACTTTATGGAGTAACTACATCAGGAGAACTACTTAGTATCGATGCGGGAAATTCCCATATTGTCGGAAGTGTCGATTCATCTAGCATTGTGGTTCCGTCATATGATGTTGCCTCGCGCGGATATGCTGTGATGCCGAAAGATGGTACGAGTATTCATCTTTTTCGCACATCGGGAGAGCGTGCGGTTGTGTTTGATGGAGCTACATGGGCAAAGCCGACTTTCGATTCTTCAGGGTGGCTTTTTACTGTTCATCGCCATGGTGATGGACGTATATATTTTTCTTCACCTCAAGGCGCTAAAGGCAATGTTTCTTTGCCATGGATAAGTGGGCGAGAGGTAAAGAACATATCCATGTCTCCTGATGGATCGCGTTTGATAGTAGTGATAGAAGAAAACGGCAGTGATGAAATGTATGCATTTTCTCTTGAAAGATCTCCATTGATGACTCCTAAATCTTTCGGAGAAGCTCATCGCATAGGGCATGGA
>JAGBKC010000100.1 GCA_017934115.1 Actinomycetaceae bacterium
ACGCTTCTTTAGAGCGAGCATTATCATGTGGAGCTGCACGTGTTAACCTTGGAACTGCGGCGCTTGAAGATCCTCAGTGGACAGAACGTGTGATAGCACAATATGGCGATAAAATCGCTGTCGGTTTAGATGTGCGCGGTGAAACTCTTTCGGCGCGAGGCTGGACACGTGATGGTGGAAATCTTTGGGATGTTTTAGAGCGCTTAGAAGAGCATGGCTGTGCACGGTATGTGGTTACGGATGTCAATAAAGATGGAACGTTAACAGGTCCCAATGTGGATTTATTACGTAATGTTGCCTGTAAATCGAAAGCTCCTGTGACAGCATCGGGTGGTGTGTCATCCTTAGATGATCTGCGTGCTTTGCGTGAATTAGTTGATGAGGGTGTGGATAGTGCCATTGTAGGAAAGGCATTATATTCAGGTGCTTTTACCTTGAAGGAAGCTCTTGATACTGCAGGAGAACAACGGTAGTGGATATTGATAACCTTCTCAAGCCCAACATTTTTGCCGATGAAGATGGTAGTGCACCACCATCTCTTGTGCAAGCTTTAGGTGTGAGTGATCCTGCTTTGCGTCAAGAGGCACTTGTAAGTGCTTTGCAAACAGAGCGCTTACTCATTCCTTTAGTTGCGCAAGAAGGCGTACAACCTGAAGATATGCGTGATGAAGATGATGCTTTAACTCAGGTTTTTCTGGAAATAGCAGGCGGACGCAAAGCAGCTGTTGCTTTTTCCAGTCTCCATAAGCTGAAAGAGTTTTCCTCAGATGCGCGCCCTGTTCCTCTCTTGGGCCGTAACGTGGCAGCTCAATCCTTGATGCATACAGGCCTTATCATTCTTGATCCTCAAGATGAAAAAGGTAGTGGCGGGGAAGTGCTTGGCAGAAGCGCATGTGCTGCTATTGCATCAGCGGATCAATGGCTTGCTCCATGGTATGATGTGCGTATACATGATACTTTCAAAAAGAAACTTTCTGTTGTGGCAGCATGTGAAGAAGTGTGGGTGAAGGCTTCACATGACGGTGGTGTTTTGATCGCTATTCAAATGAAAGAAGATGCCACTTTGGGGGATGCCCAGCGTGCATCTGTGTTAATTAGTGATGTTATTCGTCATGATGAATATGTAAAATCCCATCTTGATATCGTTCATATTGTTCCTTTGCGAACGTCATTAGGTACTCAATGATTGTGATGAATATTATTTATGTAATGCGGTATTTTTAAGTGAATGCCTTGCTTTGAGTTTTCTGAGAATGGTAGTATAAGGCGAAACAGTAAAGCTGTTTTACGCAAGTGGAGCAATCCCACCTAGAAGTTCCTGTTAGGGAACCGGGTTATTCGCAGATATCTGCGATTTTTGGGCTGCTCTATGTGTGTATATCGAAAATATTAGGAGTAGTCATTAGTAACGAACCACGCGTTAATGAACGCATTCGTGTAGATAAAGTCCGCTTAGTTGGCCCAGGTGGTGAACAAGCTGGTGTTGTGCGTATTGCTGATGCATTACGTCTCGCTCAAGAAGCTGGTCTTGATTTGGTGGAGGTGGCTCCTAACGCTGATCCGCCAGTAGCTAAGCTGATGGATTATGGTAAATATCGCTATGAATCTGCACAGAAAGCGCGTGAGGCTAGGCGAAATCAGTCAAATACTGTTATTAAATCAATTCGTATCGGGTTGAAAATTGACGGTAATGATTACAATACTAAGCGCAATCAGGCTGAAAAGTTCCTCAATGGAGGCGATAAAGTAAAGTTTGATCTTCGTTTTAAAGGGCGTGAACAATCTCGTCCTGAAATGGGAGTAAAACTTCTTCAAGGCTTAGCGGAAGAATTATCTGAGGTTTCCACTGTTGAAGCTGCTCCTCGAGCAGAAGGTCGCAATATGTCGATGATTCTTGCTCCTATTCGCAAAAAGTCTGAAGCTCGTAGCGATCAGCGCCGCCGCCGTAAGGAAGAGCGCGAAAATCGTAAGGCTCGTGAAGCTCAGCGTGCGCAGCGCAATCAGGAACGTGTTGCTGCTCGCGAAGCAGAAAAAGAATGATATTTTCGGTACAACAACATAGAAATATGCTGCTATGCAGCGCTAATAGAGAGAGCATATTATGCCAAAAATGAAAACACATTCAGGTGCTAAGAAACGTTTCCGTCGCACTGGAAGCGGTAAGTTGATGCGTGAGCAAGCTAATAAGAGACACTTATTAGAGCACAAGTCGTCAAAGCGTACTCGTCGCCTTTCTCAAGATCAACAAGTTGATCGTAGCAATGTTAAAGAAGTGAAATCGCTTTTGGGTATCTAGGATAATAGGAGACTTTTCATGGCACGTGTAAAAAGAGCAGTCAATGCTAAGAAAAAACGTCGTACAGTACTTGAACGCGCTGAAGGTTACCGCGGTCAACGTTCCCGTCTTTATCGCAAGGCAAAAGAACAGGTAACGCATTCTTTTGTGTATAACTATCGTGATCGTAAGGTCCGCAAGAGTGAATTCCGCAAGTTATGGATCGCTCGTATTAACGCTGCATGTCGCGCTGAAGGCATTACATATAACCGCTTCATCCAAGGTTTGAAGTTGGCAGAAGTTGATATCGATCGTCGTATGTTGGCTGAATTGGCTGTTAACGATTCGGATGCTTTCAAGGCTATTGTTGATATTGCTAAGAAGGCTCTTCCTGAAGATGTTAATGCGCCAAAGAATGCATAAAATACTTTAAAAGAAAATGTCCTTGATGCATATCAGGGGCATTTTTCTATCTGTGAAAGGAAAGCAATGCGTCTGACTCCTATTCGTGATGGTCAACTCGAAAAAATCCGTAAACTTTATAAACGTGAAAATAGGCGTAAATTTTCCCAAACTATAGTTGAAGGCCCACATTCAGTTCGTGAACTTCTTGTGCATGCTTCCTTTCTTGTTCGTGATGTTTACATGACACCTGATTTTTCCGAAAGGCATCCAGGTGTCTACGAAATAATAAAAAACTCCGATGTTTATGTGCATAGCATTCGTGAAAATCAATTAGAGAAAATAACTCGTGATTCACAAGGTGTATTCGCTCATATCAATATCCCCCAGCAATGGTCTGTTAAAGAGGCGATGAATAATGTTGATGTGGGAATATCATTGGCACGTATATCTGACCCTGGTAATTTAGGCACGATCATTCGCTCTGCTGATGCTGCTGGAGTTGATGCGATTTTTATTTGTGATGATAGTGTTGATGTATTTTCACCAAAAGTGATTCGTTCATGTGTGGGATCATTGTTTCATATACCTGTAGTAACAGATTGTTGTTTGCAAGATGTTATTGATAGAGCTAAGGAATTGAATATCAATGTTTTTGCAGCCGATGGATATGGCGACGTTTCGCTTTATGAGTGTTTGATATCATCAATGAGTGAAGACAGTTCTGTGAAGAAGTTGAATTTGCGTGCACCTACGTTGTGGGTGATGGGTAATGAGGCGCACGGTTTTGAGGGAATTGAATGTGAAGGTCTTGATGCGCGTATTTCTATTCCGATCTATGGTCAAGCAGAATCGTTGAATGTGGCTATTGCTTCGTCTATCGTTATGTATATATCCGCTCTTCTGCAAAATAACGAACGTTAAATATGTATCGAAGATATTTCTTGTTATAAAGAGAGCAAAAACTCATTTTATATTTACTGAAATTTTACGCATTATAAAGTCTTTTTGAAAAAAGTTTTGATATCTATTTTTTAACGATACGTAATTTAGCTGAAAATATAATACGAAAGCTCGCCCTTACTTTATTCGCTGGTGATGTTATCATTCTTTTTTTTATTGCGTGTAGGCTAAAAACATGGTTGAAATTCGTGTTCACGGTCGTGGTGGTCAGGGTGTAGTTACTGCATCCGATTTGATTGCATATGCGGCATTTGATGAAGGGTCTTATGCCCAAGCTTTCCCTTCGTTTGGTTCAGAAAGAACTGGCGCTCCAGTTGTTGCCTATAGTCGTATCAGTGATAGGGAAATTCGTACACGTGAACCAGTGTTATATCCAGATATCGTTATTGTGCAAGACCCAACTTTATTGTCTATTGTGGATGTATTTGGTGGTTTAACAGAAAAAGGGTACGCAATTGTTAACTCTTCTAAAACATTAGAAGAACTTGAATTAACTGATTTAGCTAACCGCTATCCACCCGGTCATATAGTTGCTATTCCAGCTACTGATATTGCACGTGAACATACAGGGCGTACAGTTCCTAATGCAGTTCTTTTAGGTGCTTTAGCTGGTTTAACTGGGTTATATCAATTGGATTCGGTTGTTTCGGCGATTAAAAAGCGTTTTCCTGGTGTGGTTGGTGAAAAAAACGCTGCTGCTGCTCAAGCGGCATATTCTCTTGTGATTGAAAAAAAGGAGGCTGCACGCAATGCTTCAGCAAATTGAAGGTTCTAAAGCTATCGCTCATACAGTAGCTGCATGTGGTACACAAGTGGTGTCGGCATATCCTATTTCTCCACAAACTCACATTGTGGAAGAGCTTTCCCGTATGGTAAAAGCTAAAGAACTTACAGGGTGTGAATACGTTAATGTGGAATCGGAATTTAGTGCTATGTCTGCCTGCATTGGTGCATCTGCTGCTGGTGCTCGCACGTATACGGCAACAGCTTCGCAAGGCTTACTGTTCATGGTAGAAGCTGTGTATTCTGCATCTGGCTTAGGGTTACCTATTGTGATGACGGTTGCTAATCGAGCAATCGGTGGACCTATTAATATTTGGAATGATCATTCTGACACTATGAGTCAACGTGATTGTGGCTGGCTCCAGCTTTTCGCTATGAATAACCAAGAAGCTGCTGATCTTCATGTTCAAGCTTTTAGAATTGCAGAAGAATTATCCATTCCAGTCATGGTGTGTATGGACGGTTTTATTTTGACTCATGCTGTTGAACAGGTCGATATTCCAGAACCAGAACAAGTAAAGAAGTTCTTGCCAGATTATGAACCGCGTGTTGTCCTTGATACAGACGATCCGCTTTCTTTGGGGGCTATGGTGGGCCCTGAAGCCTTCATGGAAGTGAAATATTTGCAGCATTTTACTCAAATTGAAGCTTTGAATCTTATTCCACAGATACAAAAAGATTTTCAGGAAGTCTTTGGGCGTAACTCTGGTGGTTTATTGCATGAATATCGTACTGAAGATGCAGAAACTATTGTTGTTTGTTTAGGTTCTGTTACGGGTACTGTGCGCGATGCTATTGATATTCGACGTGAAAAAGGCGAAAAAATAGGAGTTGTTTCTATTGTTTCGTATCGTCCATTCCCCTCGGAAGCTATCCGTGCTGCATTGTCCAACGCTAAGAGAATCGTCGTTCTTGAAAAAGCATTTTCCTTAGGCATTGGCGGTATTGTCGCTCAAGAGGTTCGTATGGCTTTGCGAGGAAATACTCATATTGAAGATTATGAACTCATTGCCGGTTTGGGTGGTCGCGATATTACGATCGATTCTATCAACTCATATCTTGACCTTGTCTTGGCTGGTAAAGCAGAACATTTGCATTTCTTGGATTTGGATAAGGAATTAGTTGAAGCTGAATTAAAGCGACAAACAGAAAACAGACGTTCGGGCGCTGTTCCTGAAAACATTATTCGTGACATTACAAAGAGAATGATGAAGGGAGGGAAGCGATGAGAGAAATACGCGTTCCAGATACTCACGCTTCGTATGAGCAAACAAGTATTCCTTCGCGTGAAGAAGTTCATTTTTATCAAGTTGGTTCTTTTGCTGTTGGTAACCGTCTTGTGCCAGAAGGCTTGCGTTCAAATCAGTCGAATGCAAATCGTTGTAATGCTTTAACATCTGGTCATCGTGCATGTCAGGGGTGTGGTGAAGCACTTGGTGCTCGCTATGCGGTTGATGCTGCGATGAATGCTGCAGGTGATAAAGTTATCGCTGTCAATGCGACAGGATGTCTTGAAGTGTTCTCAACCCCTTATCCAGAAACAAGTTGGACAATTCCATGGATCCATTCGTTGTTTGGTAATGCTCCAGCGGTTGCTACGGGTGTTCAGGCCGCTTTGAAAGCGCGTGGAGATACACAAACACGTGTGCTTGCACAAGGTGGCGATGGCGGTACAGTTGATATTGGTTTTGGTCCGCTTTCTGGTATGTTTGAACGTAATGATGATGTTTTATACATATGCTATGACAATGAAGCATATATGAACACAGGTGTGCAGCGTTCGGGTGCAACTCCGCCTACTGCACGTACAGCAACGACCCAGCCAACTGGTGAAAATCCTGGCAATAATTGGGGGCAGGGCAAGAATCTTCCTCGTATTGCTATGGCGCATGAAATTCCTTATGTTGCGACGGCTACTGTTGCTGATTTGCGCGACCTTGAATATAAAGTCAATAAAGCAATGCAATTTAAGGGAGCACGTTATATACATGTTTTGGTTCCATGTCCATTGGGATGGGGAACAGCGTCAAATCTGACATTGCAAATTGCCCGTATGGCAACACAATGTGGAATTTTCCCAGTGTATGAGGCTGAATACGGTGAAATTACATCTGTTTCAAAGATTAGAAAAAAGATTCCTGTTACTGATTACATGAAGCCACAGCGTCGTTTTGCTCATGTCTTTAAGCAAAATGATCCAGAAGTTTTTGATCGTCTTCAAAAACTTGCTGATCGTAATATCAAGCGTTACAACCTAATAGATGAAGAAGAGGGGGCGTAGGAATGGTTGAGATTCAGGTTACCAAGCAAGAAGCAACACAGCCTTTCGCAGTTGCGCTGAATATTGGATCTTCTTTTGCGAACCATACGGGATCGTGGAGAAGTGAACGTCCGATTTACGAAAATCTGCTTCCTCCATGTAACAAGCAGTGCCCTGCTGGTGAAAATATTCAACGCTGGCTGTTTCATGCTGAAGAGGGTAATTATGAAGCTGCTTGGCGTGAAATCATGAAAAACAATCCACTTCCAGCTGTTATGGGGCGTGTTTGTTATCATACTTGTCAGCTTGCCTGTAACCGTGGAAAAGTTGATAAAGCAGTTGGTATTAATTCTGTAGAGCGTTTTCTTGGGGATAAAGCTTTAGCAAAGGGATGGAAGGTTGAACCTGTTAATCCAGATTCCAATATGCGCGTTCTCGTTGTTGGTGCTGGTCCTTCAGGTCTTTCTGCTGCTTATCATTTACGTCGTTTTGGCCATTCGGTTACTGTGTGTGATAGTTCTGAAAAACCAGGCGGCATGATGCGTTATGGTATTCCTACATATCGTTTGCCACGCCATATTCTTGATGGTGAAATTCGCCGTATCGCAGATATGGGCGTGGAATTCCGTATGAATACAACTGTTAGCGATGTAGATGCTGCTTTAGAAGAATATGATGCGGTATTTTTGGCTGTGGGGCAGCAACTAGGCCGCAATGTTGGTATTCCTGCAGGTACAGCGAAACATGTTCGTGATGCGGTTGTCCAAGATGCTGTTCATATGTTGCGCAATGTGGAAGAAGAAGGCGAAGCAGAACATGGTGAAAAGCCATTGATGGGGCGCACTGTTGTTGTTTATGGTGGTGGTAATACTGCTGTTGATGCTGCGCGCACAGCAAAGCGCCTTGGTGCTTCTGATTCAATTATTTTATATCGCCGAACACGCGATAAAATGCCTGCTCACGAGTTTGAAGTTCGTGAAGCTGAAGAAGAAGGAATTACTTTTAGGTGGCTCTCAACTATTTCGGGCATCACTGAAGGTGAAGTCATGATTGAAAAGATGGAACTTGGTGAAGATGGTTTTCCGGTCCCTACCGGAGAGTATGAGAAACTTGATGCTGATTCTGTTGTCATGGCTCTTGGTCAGGAATCTGATCTTTCTTTACTTGAAGATGTTGAAGGCGTTGATTTTACGAATGGTGTCGTTCATGTAGATTCAACTTTCGCTACAGGGCGTGCTGGCCTTTTTGCCGGCGGTGACATGATTCCTCAAGAGAAGAATGTTACTGCCGCCATTGGGCATGGAAAGCAGGCTGCTCGCAATATTGATGCATATCTTCGCCAAACCTTGTATGTTCATCCGCCTGCTCATAAAGATGCCACTATTGATCGCATGGAAACGTGGTATTACGCTGAAGCTCCTAAGCAAGTTCGAGACAAGTTAGACGGAATCAGGCGTTCGTCTAACTTTGATGAAGTTGTTTTGGGATTGGATGAAGAAACGGCATTGTTTGAAGCGCGTCGATGCATGAGTTGCGGCAACTGTTTTGGTTGCGATAATTGTTTCGGAGTCTGCCCTGATAATGCAATCGAGAAAATTGAACCAGGGCGTTATGAAATTAAGTACGACTACTGTAAAGGTTGTGGTATTTGCGCTCAAGAATGTCCGTGTGGAGCAATTTCGATGGTTCCAGAAACGAACTAGGTTTTTTATAAGTCAAAAAGGCACCGATGGGTGCCTTTTTGTGTATCTTCTCTAGATGTGAGTGTATATATGGAGAATGCTTATCGCTTGTGGGTAGGTTATACTATTTAGTGCTTGAATATGTAAATGGAAAGGCATGTATGTCTCGGGAATTAAATCCTTTGGATGAAGCTGGAATAAAGAAGGCTGTTGATGATGCTGAAAAAGCATTTGCTGGTGCACAAACAATAGAAGAGCTTAAAGAATATCGTCGCTTACACAGTGGTGACGATGCTCCTATTACATACGCCAATGCGCAGATACGTCATCTCAGTAAAGAAGAAAAACCTGTAGCGGGGCGTTTAGTGGGGCAAGCGCGCAAGGCAATTCAGAATGCATTAAGTGAGGCTACTGCACGTATTGAACAAGCTGCAGAAGATGCTGCTATTGCTTCTGAACGAGTTGATGTTACTGTTCCAACGCAACGTTTTGTGCAAGGTGCACGCCATCCATTACCTGTCATGATGGAAGATATAGCTGATTTCTTTATTTCTATCGGATGGGATATTGCTGAAGGTCCAGAAATCGAACATGAATGGTTTAATTTTGATGCTTTGAACTTTGGTAAAGATCATCCAGCACGCCAAATGCAAGATACATTTTATGTTGAAGGCGTTGAAACAGTTGGTCAAGATAATTTAGAAAAAGTTGATGGCTTGGTGTTGCGTACGCATACGTCTCCTGTGCAATCCCATTCTTTGTTAGATCGTGGTGCACCTTTATATATTGCATGCCCAGGAAAAGTTTTTAGGACAGATGCACTGGATGCGACGCACACACCTGTATTTCATCAAGTTGAAGGCTTAGCGGTTGATAAAGGGCTAACAATGGCCCATCTTAAGGGTGTTCTTGATCATTTTGCTAAAACCATGTTTGGTGAAGAAGCAAAGATGCGTTTACGTCCTTCTTATTTCCCTTTTACAGAACCAAGTGCCGAAATGGACTTATGGTTTCCTAAGAAAAAAGGCGGGGCTGGATGGATCGAATGGGGTGGTTGCGGAATGGTCAACCCTGAAGTTTTACGCAATGCAGGTCTTGATCCTGATGTATATACGGTTTTTGCTTTTGGTATGGGAATTGAAAGAACATTGATGCTTCGAAATAATATTGCAGACATGCACGATATGGTTGAGGGTGATACACGATTTACTAAGCAGTTTGGTGCAACAGGAAGGGGATATTAAAATGTCACGTATTCCAATGAAATGGCTGGCTCGCCATGTTGATCTTCCTGAAAACTTAACTGCGAGTGAATTAGCTCAAGCACTTGTTAAAGTTGGATTAGAAGAAGAAGAAATACATCCAGGTGCTGTTACAGGACCTATTGTGGTGGGTAAAGTTCTTACACGTGAAGCTAAAGAGCAATCCAATGGTAAAGTGATTAACTATTGTCGCGTTGATGTTGGTCCTTTTAATGATGAACCAGGAACAGGTAAAGAGCCTTCTGATCTTCCTTCACGCGGAATTATTTGTGGTGCACATAATTTTGATGTGGGCGATTTTGTTGTTGTTTCTCTTCCAGGTGCTGTTCTTCCGGGTGATTTTGTTATCGCTGCCCGTAAAACATATGGACATATTTCAGATGGAATGATCTGCTCATCTCGTGAACTTGGCATCGGTGATGATCATGATGGAATTATTGTTTTAGCCCGCAATGGTGATGAGGAAAAAATCGCCACCCTTCCCGCTCCAGGAGAAAATGCCTTACCTTTGTTAGGTATTGTTAGTGAAACTTTGGAAATCAATATTACTCCTGATCGCGGATATTGTTTTTCTATGCGAGGCGTTGGGCGTGAATATCATCATTCCACTGGTGCTGCTTTCACTGACCTTGGGTTAGAGGAAAATTTGTCGACACCTCTTCCACAATCACAAGGTGATGGTTTTTCTGTCTCTATTCATGATGATGCTCCTATCCATGGAAATGCAGGTTGTGATCGCTATGTAGCTCGTATCGTTCGCGGCGTTAACCCTCAAGCTCCAACGCCGTTGTGGATCAAGCAAAGCCTTGAAGAAGCTGGTATGCGTTCCATATCTTTAGCTGTTGATATTACGAACTATGTGATGTTTGATTTGGGGCAACCATTACATGCATTTGATCTGAATCGACTTCACGAACCCATTGTCGTGCGTCGAGCACAAAGCGGCGAAAAGCTTACGACTCTTGATGGTATAGAACGCTCTCTTGATGTAGAAGATCTTGTTATTTCTGATTCACCTTTATCAGATGGTAATCGAGCTATTGCGTTAGCTGGTGTTATGGGCGGAGAAGAAACAGAAATCAATGATGAAACAACCGATATTCTTATTGAGGCTGCTCATTTTGATCCTGTTTCTATTGCACGTTCGTCAAGACGACATAAGCTTCCTTCAGAAGCTGCTAAGAGATACGAACGTAGTGTCGATCCGTTGATTGCGGCTGTTGCGGCTCATCGCGCTGTTGAACTTCTTGTCGAATATGGTGGGGGAGAGGCAGACGAATTAGTTACTGATGTATCAGATATTCATTTACCTGAACCTATTGTATTCTCTTTGGGTTCTGTTGAACGATTAACGGGTTTGCAACTGGAGAAAGAACGAATCGTGCATATCCTTCAAGATATTGGATGTGTAGTCGAAGATGCGGATGACGATTTGCATATTTGTGTCACTCCGCCAAGTTGGCGTCCGGATTTAATTGGCGATGCTTATTTAGTTGAAGAAGTGGCTCGTTTGGTTGGATATGATGAAATTCCAATATGTGCTCCATCGGCTCATTTAGGCAATGGCTTAAGTGTAGCGCAACGAGCACGCAGGGATGCTATGCGCTCACTGGCTGAGTTGGGATGGGTACAAGTATTGAGCTATCCATTTGTTGGCGAAGTGCATTTTGATAAGCAGGGGATAGAAGCTGATGATATGCGTAGAAAAGCTATTCGTTTAGCTAATCCTTTGCAAGAAGAAGCTCCATATATGAGAACATCGATTCTTGACTCTTTGCTAGAGGCAGCTCGACTTAATGTTTCTCGCGGTCATGATTCTGTTGCTATTTGCGAATCATCTTTCGTTTCACATGCTCCGCAAGAGATCACTAGTGCAACGGTGGGCGTTGGTAAGCGTCCAAGTGATGAAGAACTTCGCACTCTCACTAAGGTTACACCAGTAGATCCTTTTCATATAGCTGGCGTTGCTTGCGGCAAACTTAATGATTCATATGCAGGTTATGAAGGTGGAGCGTGGGATTGGCGCGATGCAATTCAAGCTGTGAAATCGATTGCTGACATTCTTGGTGTGGGCTTGAATATTTCTTCTGCTCAGTATTCTCCGTGGCATCCGGGGCGTTGTGCTGTATTTCGAGCCGGTAACAAGGTTATTGGATACGCAGGAGAATTGCATCCACGTGTATGTCGCCAATGGGAATTGCCTGCACGTGCTGTTGCTTTTGAGATTGATTTTGACCTTTTGATAAATGAGTCTTCTCGTCTGCACCTTGATGTTGCACCTGTTTTTGCAACTCCAGCAGTTAAAGAAGATTTGGCATTTGTTGTAGATACAGAAACATCTGCTGGAGATGTTGAAAGTGTTATTCGTCAAGCTGCTGGAGATCAATTAGAAAATATTTTCCTTTTTGATGTATATGAAGGTAAAAATCTTGGAGAGAATAAGAAATCTCTTGCTTTTTCCTTGCGCTTACGTACAGATCATACACTCGAAACATCTGAGGTAAATGCGTTGCGTAAACGTATCATTAAAAAGGTATCGAAGCAATGTAAAGCAGAATTAAGATCGTAGAACTTCGTAAACTCCTTGCACTTACTGATTATGTTAGGGTAACCTAATGATTAACTGAAGTGCAAGGAGTTTCCATGTGCAATAACTGTGCTGAATGCTTTGAAAGTACAAAAACTTTTGATGATATATTCGCTCTTCGTAGCGCATCGATCGCCCATAGACTTTTAGCTGGGGAAGGTGCGGCATCTCTTTTCTTTTATCGTCAAACACCACAAGTTGAGTGTCATTTTGTTGCCTGTGGTTTTGGTGGAGATGGGCGTTTGCTTGTTGCCTTGCCTCCTCAATTTTCTGCTGAATCTTTTGATGAGTACGGTACATACGATGTTCGTTTTACGATTGAAAAAGAATCGTACTCGTGTAGTTTTCCTGTTGTTTCCGCGTCCTTGCATTCTTTAGGTGTAGCACATTTTTATAATTCAGACGAAATTATTGCCATGGTGGAAAATGATTTTCTTCCTCCTCGATTGAAAGAGATGGTGATGAAAGGGGCTATGCTTCTTTTTATTGAGGCTTCGCGTTTTCTTATCCATGATGCAAGTGGTGTTACCTCGGTTTCTCGAAAAGATATAAATAAAATGCATGAACAAGCCTTGAAAGAAGCGCGCCGTGGTGGAGATTTGTTTTCTTCTGCTTGGGGATCATTGAATGCGTACGATGTTTATTCTTCGTGTTTTACTGATTTTAGAAGTGAAGATTTTCTTGATGTTGTCTATGTAGAAGAACATATAGGTTTCGTTTTAGGTAGAAGTGTTTTATCTGATGATATTTATTATGAAGATGCAGCAATGTGTATTGATATCGATCGTACGGGAATGACTTTTGTGCGTTTTTTGCCGAAAAGCGGAACTGTTATTTTTGTTCCTTTTACTTCTTCTGTTTCATCTAGTGAGGAACTTGCATGTCAATTGCGTGCCTTGAAAATTAAGTTTCAAGA
>JAGBKC010000101.1 GCA_017934115.1 Actinomycetaceae bacterium
CAAATGGTGGGCTTTATCTTTATGCTTGGTGTTACGATGGTGGCTGCTCCTGGTGTGCCAGGTGGAGCTATCATGGCAGCTACAGGAATTTTGGGCTCTATGCTTGGATTCTCTGAGGCTGATGTGGCTTTGATGATCGCTACATACATTGCTCTTGATCCATTTGGTACAGCTACAAACGTCACAGGTGACGGTGCTATTTCGATGATCGTCGATAAGCTTGCTGACGGAAAGATCACTACTGAAGATGTTACTGAGAATGCTCAAGATTTTGATGGTTTTCGTTCGGATTCTTCGACCTGTGAAGGAGTGACGATTATAAGCAAAGAGGATGCATCTTCATAAAACATGTGCATTTTATGTGGAAGTGGCAAGCTGATACTTGCCACTTTTTTGTTAAGTAATCTGCAAATGTCTGCATATGAACACTGTTTATTGTGCTGTATTCATCCATTCTTGTGCGCAATACAATGGAACATTTGTCATCCATTCTTGTTCGCGATATCCGGCCATAGAAAAACGAGTCGCTTTAATTGAAGAATTCTTTTCATATACAGTTCTTGTTCTCAAAAAATGTTTGGAATTGTATGTGATGGAGCCTGGCTGTGGGAAGAATATATCAATACTCTTATAGGTGATTCTTTTTATCATCCGATGAATAAGGAAGGAAAAGGAAAACAATATTTATTTACTTCAGATAAACGCTTTGTAGGTCTCATTTATCCTGACTTTATTAGTAAAATTCGTCTTAACGCATTATTGCTGTGCCAAATATAAACCTATGGATAACATCGGTGGACGTGATTATCTACAGTTACTTGCATATATGTTGAGGTTTCAAGTAGATAAAGCATATTATATTTACCCTGAAGTACATAATGAAGCGATAGATATTTTGTGTCTTAATGGGGTGTACAAGAAGAAAACAATGTGTGCGTGCGTACAGACGTATCTGTTAAAATATGGTTTGCGTATTCCACAGAATGCTTATACGTATAGTGATTTTGTCTCTCAGATGAACAATAATGAAGAGATGTTGATAGCTGAAATGAAACAGAGTAATCTTTAAGTGACATAACAACTTAAAAATGGAAAACCTGATTTTATTGTGTGTGTATAGGTACAAATAAATGGCGTGAAAAGACTAATAGATAATGAAGAAAATACAATATATTTTATCTGGTTTTCTTCATTGGTGTGTATTGAATTAGCTATAATCGAAAAGAAAATTCTGCCTAAAGTAACAGGAGGGGAGTATGTTCGGTATTTCCGGTGGTGAATTTCTTGTGCTCCTTGTTGTTGTGGTAGTTTTTTTAGGGCCAAAGCATGCAGCTCAAGCACTGATGTCGTTGCGTCGCGCCTTAATGTATGTGCGCGGTTTTTCTGAAAAAATGCGTAAAAATATGACGTCACAACGAACAGCTAGCGTTTTGGCTGATCTCGGTTTTTCTGAAGAAGATCTTCAGGCTCTACGCGAAATGCGTTCGTCAACTGGTTCGCTTGATCCACGTGCTTTTGTTCGTAAAGCAGTGGCTGAAGAAATGGATGCCTGGCTTGAAGATGTGGCTCCTGTTGCGGCGCGCCCAGCTACGAATGTTCCATCATCTGGTGAAAAAACAAAAACTCTTGCTCAAATTCAAGCAGAATTACGAGCAAAAAATGAAGATGTAAAAACAAAGCCTGTAGACTTAGAAGAAAATCACACAAGTGAAGAAAACGTTAGCGTTAGGCAAGAAGAAAAGGAGAGGCAATGAAACCTCAATTGTGGCATATTATTGTGCTTGTTATTGTTATCGTTCTTATTTTTGGCACCGCTAAACTTCCAGATATTGCTCGTTCTATCGGGCAAAGTGCAAAAATATTCAAGAAAGAAATGAAAGAGCTTACCGAAGATGATTCATCTGAGGCATCAGAAACTGTGAAGAAAACATCGCATGAAGATAGTGCTTCATCGTCAAAAGATGAAAGAAAAGAAAAAGAAGAGTAGCAGCGCGTAGAGATACTTATCTATGTCTTTTTTACATTCCAAAAAATCGTGGAAACAGGCACGCAAAGACTCTTCTGAGGCGCGCATGGGAGTTCTCAACCATTTAGCGGAACTCAGAGTGCGCTTGATGTGGATTTTTGTTGGTGTTGGTGTTGGTACGATAGCGGGCTGGTTTTTTTATGAACCCATTATGTCTGTTATTAGTGGCCCCCTTGCTGACCTTGGCAATGCGCAAATGAATTTTGCAACTATTGGTTCTGCTTTTGATTTGCGTCTTCGTGTATCTTTTTGGGCTGGTGTTCTTATAAGTAGTCCGTGGTGGATATGGCATATAGGTGCTTTTTTGGCTCCTGCACTGCGCAAACGTGAAAAAATTTATGTCTCAGTTTTTGGTTTGACGGCAACTGTACTCTTTTTAGTAGGTGCTGCAAGTGGTATGTGGATGGCTCCGCGTGCTATTTCTATTCTTCAGAGTTTTGTTCCTGATGGTGCAGTTTCATATATTACTTCTGATGCATATATGACTTTCTATATGCGTCTTGTTATCGTTTGTGGTATTTCTATGTCTTTCCCTGTCTTACTTGTGGCATTGAACTTTGGAGGATTGTTGTCTGCTCGTGCAATGGTGGGGGCGTGGCGTTGGGCTACCGTTGGTGCTTTTACTTTTGCAGCTGTGGCAAATCCTATCCCTAACCCATGGCCGATGATCGTGCAGGCCTGTGTTATTTTGATAGTGTATTTTGCTGCTTGTGCTATCGCAGCTGTCCATGATAGAAAAAAACTTTATGGGCGAGTTCTTGTGACGAAAAAACAAAAAGCAGAAATTCTTCATAAGGCAGAAAACTCTAAAAAATTATAAAAAAAAAAGAATGAATATAAGTAAAGATTTCTTTTATGCATGATTTCTCTTGTGGATTTTCTATTTTGATTTGTAGGGGTGCTACACTTTTTTTTTGACTTCTAAAAACGAGAAGAAATCATAGGTGATTTCTTGAGATAAAGAAGATGAGGGAAGAAATGAAAACGCTGTTTAGGTGGCGAGGGTTATGATTCTCCCACCTTCTGTATGTGTGTAGAGGAGCAGAATATGACTGAACATTACCTAGCAGTTATTGGTATTATCGTAGAAGATCGCACTAATGCTGAAAGATTGAATGCACTCATTAGTGAATACGGTCAATATATTATTGGGCGCATGGGTGTGCCATACCGACCCCGTGCGGTTAACATTATCAGTATCGCTATTGACGCACCAAAAGATATTATCAATGCACTATCAGGTAAAATAGGCAAAATCGAAGGAATAAGCGTCAAAACTGCCTACTCAAAAAAGGTTTATACAGATGAAACACCTTGTTGATAAACTAGAAGAAAATCACGAACTTACTCGCGATGAATGGGTTCGGCTTATTTCTTCCTATGGTGATGAAGACCTACGCGAATACGCAGCTTCACGCGCTCGCGAAGCATCAACAGCTATTTTTGGAAAAAACATATATTTTCGCGGAATTATCGAATATACAAATTTTTGCCGTAACGATTGCTATTACTGTGGTTTGCGTTTATCCGCTCCTGATACGACACGTTACCGCTTGACTCCTGAGCAAATTATGGATTGCGCAGATGAAGGCTATCGACTTGGTTACAGAACGATTGTTTTACAAGGCGGAGAAACTGCTTACTTTGAAGCTAAAAATGGTAAGCGGATGGTCGATATCGTTCGTGCCATCAAAACAAAATATTCTGATGTGGCCATTACTCTCTCGATGGGCGAGATGAAACACGAGGTGTATCAGGCACTTTTTGATGCTGGCGCTGATAGGTATCTTTTACGTCATGAAACGGCATCTGCCGATCATTACAAGAAGCTACACCCAGAAAAAATGTCTTTTGACAACCGAATGGCGTGCCTTCAAAAACTGCGCGATATCGGTTTTCAGGCAGGCCCTGGAATGATGATTGGTTCACCTGGGCAAGGAGCAGAAGAACTGGCGGAAGATATGCTCTTTATTTCCCGATTTGAGCCGCATATGGTAGGGATGGGGCCTTTCCAACCACATCATGCAACGCCTTTTCATGATCAGCCATCAGGGTCTGTTGAGTTGACACTTTTTATTGTGAGTCTTGTGCGCTTACTGCGCCCCAAACTTCTTCTTCCAGCAACAACAGCTCTTGACTGTGATGTTAATGATGGAAGGCAACGCGCCATTTTAGCTGGTGCAAACGTCATTATGCCAAATTTGTCTCCTGAGGGATTAAAGAAGAACTATCTTCTTTATGATAATAAGCCTGGAATTACACAATCGGCAGAAGAAAACTTGGTGAAGCTGCGCTCGCTAGTGGAAGAAATCGGCTATACGATGGTTGTAGGGAGAGGTGATCACCCTGATAGAGTCAAGGAGGGCGTATGAGTTTGAATTCGACACCTCGATCTGAGCGTACTCATATTGCTTTTGTGGGTAAGAGAAATGCAGGAAAATCTTCTCTTGTCAATGCTGTGACCGGTCAAGACATGTCGATTGTTTCTTCGACTTTAGGGACAACGAGCGATCCTGTGTCTAAAGCGATGGAGCTTCTTCCCTTAGGGCCAGTTGTCATTGTGGATACTCCTGGTTATGACGATGACGATCCCTCTTTGGGCGGAGTGCGCATTGAGCGGGCAAAGAGAGTGTTGGCAAAAACCGATATTGTCGTTGTCGTGATGGATGTGCGCACGGGAAGAACAGTGTATGAAGATGAACTGATAGCCCAGTGCGAAGAAAGAAAAATTCCTTACGTATGTGTCTATACGCATAGTGACCTCATGGATAGCAAGCCTATTTACCCTTCTTCTCTTCCTTCTGGTTCTTTACCACCAGTGTATGTGAGTTCCTTGACGGGAGATGGGGTGCAAGACCTGAAAAATCTTCTCGCATCTTTAGGGAAGAAAAAAGGAAAAACTCTTCCTATCGTTAGTGACATAATTGAGTCTGGTGACGTTGTTGTTTTAGTTGTTCCTATTGATGAGTCTGCGCCAAAAGGGCGTCTCATCTTGCCTCAGGTTCAAACTTTGCGCGATATTTTAGATGCTGGAGCTATCGGTATTACTGTCAAAGAAACAGAATTAGAAGGAGCATTGCGTGCGTTATCCATTCCTCCTGCACTTGTGATCACTGATTCTCAAGTATTTGGTGAAGTGGCACGCATCGTGCCTGAAAGTATTCCTTTGACGTCTTTTTCTATTTTGATGGCTCGTCATAAAGGGTTTTTGAATGAGGCTGTGAGGGGAGTTGCTGCGCTTAAACATCTTGAATCACACAACCGTGTTCTCATAGCTGAAGGGTGTACGCATGACCGAAAATGTAATGATATTGCTACGGTGAAACTTCCTAGATTGATAGAGAAAACTGTAGGTGCGTCTATTGATGTTCGCACATCAACGGGTTTTGATTTTCCTGATGATTTAAGTGGTGTAGCAACTGTTATTCATTGTGGTGGATGTATGCTCAATGGAAAAGAGATGGAACATCGACGTAATATTGCACATGTGCAAGGCGTTCCGTTAACGAATTTTGGTCTTTCGCTGGCATATATGAATGGCGTATTGAAACGTAGTCTTGAGATCTTTCCTGAACTTGCTGCTCTCGTGTGATTGTAGTGTCAGGTGGATGAAAAATGTTTATTGAATATGCGATAAAGTGAAGATAAAAAATGGGAAGGATTGATGTTCCTTCCCATTCATTTTGTGGATGGATTATTTTTCTTCAATAACGTCTAGATCTTCCACCCATTTCCCGTAATGAGATTGTGCAAAATCGAGCTCAACAGTTCCATCACCAAACATCGAGTTCACAACTTTGACATTAGAAGGCAACAGAGCAATGAACATATGAGTGATAACGAAAATGAGAACGGCGATAGCGAAGATAAGGTGTAAATTCCACAAGATAGTGGTCAATCCAGGAGCTACGTGAAGGCTGAAGAGGCCGAAGAAACCATCTTTTGTGCCCAGCCACATGAGTGGCCCTGTAATTCCAAGACCAATAGCAGCAATGATGAGAAGAATGGTAATGATTTTCTGCCCAGCATTGTATTTTCCTTGAGGTGCTACTTTATCTGCTCCGCCAAGATATCCGCCGCCGCGTGCAAGCCAGCTAGCATCACTTGAATCGTAATGGGTCATATTGCCGATAAACCCGGCAAAATTGCGGAAATCCGTTAGTACCCAAAAAAGGGGTACAGCGATGAAAATAAGGCCAATGACTCCATGGATGACAGCTACTGTTCCGCTCATCTTTGATAATCCGGCCCACATCATAAAGCCAGAAATCAACAGGCAGAATGTTACAACAAGCATCAATGCATGGCGACGACGTGTAGCCTTCTTGTGGCGTAATACGCGCACTTCCTTAGCGTCAGCTTCTGTAATAGCAGGGTTAGTGATGTCTGTTTGTGTACTCATTTTTACTCCTATCCCTGCGTTTGTTTCTTCTCGAAAGTGACTTCTGGAGCCTCGTTTTTCAAGTACTCCTTCATTTGCTTTGCTGTTTCTTTCTTGACTTCATCGAGAGATACTTCTTGAAGTTCTTTGATGCGCGCGGGAACATTTTTTCCGTACACGGTATGACACATACGATGTGACATTTCCGTATGTGCTGGGCGGAAGCCGCCAGGGGAGAGGAACTCATCATACAGTGCGAGAAGTTCCTTATTTTGATGCGATTGGCGTACAGCATATGCTTTATCGTATTCGTAAAGAGAGCCGATACGTTTCGTGACGTAGTTTTTTGCGCGGTTGTATGTTCCTACTGCAAATCCACCGACTGCTGTTCCAGCAATGAAAGTTCCAAGTGCAGCAATGCCGCCTTTAACAAAACCGCGACGGCTCACACCTTCAGTTTCGCCAACAATGCGCACCTTTGTGTTTTCAGTATTTTCTGACATGTTGACTCCTTAAATATCGCGCCTAATAGGCTGGCCACCGCCGTTGATGCAACCACCTGGGCAGTTCATGACTTCAACGAAAACATAGTTCTTTTTATTAGGATCATTTGCGTCTAACTTTGCATCTTCGTCAATACGCTTCCAGATCTTTTCTACGTTCTTGGAGCCATGGATGATAGCAACAGTGACCTTTACGGGAGTTCCGCCAAGAGCTTTGATAGGGATTTCTACTGATGCTTCACGTACTTCTTCTTCACCGCGTACGGCCATGAAGTTAACGGCATCTCCAGTGAGTTCTTCGCCTGATAAAGCATAGTAAGCGGTACGTAAAGCGGCTTCCATAACGCCACCGGTATTACCGAAGATGATAGCGGCCCCTGTTTGTTCGCCCATGAGCTTATCAGCTTTAGAATCTTCCAAAGAGTTGAAATCGATATCTTTTTCGCGAATGAGTTCGGCGAATTCGCGTGTTGTGATGACTGCATCGACGTCGTCGTAACCAGAGGAAATGAATTCTGGGCGTGTGACTTCGAATTTTTTAGCTGTACATGGCGAAATGGCAACGTTGAACATTTTGGATGGTTCGACGCCAATTTTTTCTGCGCCATATGTTTTGGCAACAGGGCCAAACATCATCACAGGGGAGCGTGCAGAAGAAATATGCTCAAGGCGTTCTGGGTAGCGTGTTTCAAAGAATCGCACCCAGCCTGGGCAGCAGGAGGTGAATTGTGGAAGTGGTCCTGCTTCTTGATATTCTGGAATGCCGATAAACTTCCAAATGCGCTCAACGAGCTCAAAACCTTCTTCGGTGATGGTCATATCAGCTGCGAAGTTGGTATCCCAAGCTGTGTCAAAACCGAGTTTGCGAACAGCAGAGAACATTTTGCCTTCAACGTTTGTACCGGCAGGTGAACCGAATTCTTCACCGAGTGCAACGCGCACTGATGGGGCTGTTTGCGCCACAACGTGCTTATTTGGATCGTTGAGAGCATCTTTGACATAATCAACCATGGAAACTTCTTCGATTTTTCCAAATGGGCAGTGAACGAGGCACTGTCCGCAGTTGACGCATAGGTCATGATCGATTTTATGACGGTTTCCAACGCCTGTATTGATGATGGCATTTGCAGGGCAATATTGAGTACAAGTATCGCAAGCCTTGCAATCGTCACGGATTTCGATAACGCCACCTATTTGAATGCGATCGCGTACATTACGCGGTTCGTCTACGCGTACAGAGGTCATCTTATTCCTTTTCTGTGCATATCTTTGACCTCTAATGTCCTTAGGCCCACGCGTTGGTGATGACTTCGAACCAGATGGCAAAATTACTGCCTTAATTGTTGCATGAAATAATGTGAGAGAAAGGTGTTTTCGAGCGAAAAGAAACATTTTTACGAAATATGTTCGTTGCGTAAAAAATAAGAAAAAATTTGTGTTTAAGGTGTGAACAGTTCTGGTTGATAGGCACTGTTCACACCTTTTCAAGTTTAGATATACTCTATTTTGATTTATTTTAAGGTGGGGATATAAAAATACTGTGAAATTCAACCACACCAAATGTTTTAGAAAAATATGGCTCTTACAAAAGCTGTTTTCTCCTTATCGTTGCTTTCTTTTCTGTTTTCTTTCTTCATATGAATCTTTCCAAGTCGAAAAAAAGATGTAGAGAATGAATGTAATAAACGCAAAAACATAGGTAAAGAGAAATTCTTTAATCCCTTCTTTGCTTCCATGTATCATTGCTTCAAGGCTTCCATCCATAAATGCTACAGGAAGAGGAATGAGCATAAAAAAGCCAAGTATCCAGCCCCAAGATTTTATTTTTTCACCTAATGTTTCTGTATCTTGTTCTTTTTCTTTATTTTCGTTATGCATGTGTGACGCCATATTCTGCTATATATCCTAGGCGATAGCTTAGTAGAATATGACCCTTAAAAGTTTACGTGTAGTTTTCATGTCTTTTGTTTTCTGGTGAAGGTTTTAGTTATTCATAGATTTTTGAAGAGGTGTGAACAGATTTTTAGTGACTGCTGTTCACACCTCTTTTTACAATTGATTATTTTTGTTTTTGCGGGTTTTCCACCATTTTTTGAATTTATCTTCTAGATGGTCAATATAAAACCATAATGGGAACCCTACAACTCCAAGAATCCAAAACCCAAGGAACTCTGATTTTCCTGCTAAAAATCCGTTCTTCAACCATTCGATTCCGCCCATATATAGTGCAAAAGGAAGAGGCCATAGCACAATGATAAGAAAAAGAACGACAAGTCCTACAACTTTACTTCCATCTTTATTGTCTTTTTGTCTAGTGTTCATTAGATATCACCATATTTCTTTTATTGCACATTTTCCTGCAGCGAACGCTATTTGTCCTGGCAATCCTCCAGGAAGTGCCTTTTTCGCTATTTGTATGACAAGGAAACTTGCAGCTTTTTTGCCTACAATCTTTGTTATATTTTTATGAATTATTGAACTAGCTACTTTCCATTGACGAGATTTTAATGCTGTACGTACTTGCTGGTTGAAAGCCCGTTTTAGTATATCCATGCCAAATATAT
Organism: Actinomycetaceae bacterium; assembly: GCA_017934115.1. Classification (GTDB taxonomy): domain Bacteria; phylum Actinomycetota; class Actinomycetes; order Actinomycetales; family Actinomycetaceae; genus RUG11864. The sequence continues at coordinate 9,475 of JAGBKC010000101.1, forward strand.
TAGCTATCTTATTAGCTATGCAATTTGCAAATGAATTCCAGCTGGTTCGTTGTATGTTGTTTGCGAGATCGTGGGAATTGCATGTTTGTATATTGTTGTATAAACCTTGATTTCCGTATTTTTCGAATCCTTTTTCCCATTCGAGAAGTATTTTTTGTGTTTCTATTTCTTCCATTTGATGGTTGGAAACAGCTAGTTTTTCTTGATGGGCTGATGAATACATGAATGTAGTTAATGCAACAACTAAAGCTGTTATAAAGGCTATGAAAATGATTAACATCCTTGTGTGTTGTGTGTTGTGTTCTTTGTACTCCTTTGTTTGTTGTGCAACACATCTTGTATATTACATTATGATTTTTATAATTCAAGAATTTTAAGAGTATGTGCTAGCTTTTATTTTTTATCTTCGCAATTTCCTTTGAGTATTGTAAACACAGTAAATAATAGAAATAAATACAGAAGTGAAAGAAAACTATGAGAGGTTTAAGTTTTTGGTCAATAAAATATCCCTACCGAATACACGATAGGGATATGTGAAAGAAAAAGATGCCTTAAGAAGCAGGAATAACTTCACCGTTTGGATATGTTTCTTCAATATACTTTTTGACCTTATCGGAATGGAGAAGTTCTTCAAGTTTCTTTACGGCTTCGATCTTTTTAGCATCTGCTTCTTTGTTCCATGCAAGGATGTTGACGTATGGGTTATTTGTTGTCTTTTCTGTGTAGATAGCATCCTTAGAAGGAACAAGGTTGTTTTGCAAAGCATAGTTTCCATTGATGATAGCAATGTCAACATCAGGGAGAATTTGTGGAACAGCAGGAGCCTCAGCTTCAGTGAACTTCAAATTCTTTGGGTTGCTTTCGAGATCGTGAATAGTAGGTGATTCAACATCCTTCTTAACAGTAAGGATGCCAGCATCTTCCAAAAGTGCTAAAGCGCGCCCTTGGTTTGAAGGATCGTTTGTGATGCCAACGGTTGCACCCTCTGGCAAAGCATTCAAATCGGCATAGCCCTTTTGTGTGTAAATGCCATAGGGTTCAAGGTGGACGCCTTCACCATGTTCAAAAGTGTAATTCTTTGTTTTTACTTCTTCATCAAAATATGGGATGTGTTGGAAGAAATTAGCATCGATTTCTTTGTTGCTCAATGCAACATTTGGCTGCACGTAATCTTGGTATTCCTTGATTTCGATGGTAATGCCAGCTTCCTTTGCTAAATTCTTTTGAATGTATTCAAGGATGCCTTTGTGTGGAACAGGGGATGCGCCCACAACGATTTTTGTTTCATCACCATCGGATGAATTATTTGATGAACATCCGGAAAGTGCCAACGCACCTGCTGCGAGAAGTGCAAAAACGCGTGTAATTTTTTTCATGATATCTCCTTATATGAAAGCCCGAAGGCTAAAAATTTCATTGTTTCATTGATGATTGTGTAGGTTTGTTCCCGCTTAGTTTGCCCTTATCGGTGGTTAACTAAGCGGCTAAGCATGTTACCCATCACCTGAATGACAGTCACGATAAGAACAATCTCAATAACCAAAATCGTTAGTACATCGGGTTTCCAATGGTAATAACCATGGTTGACCGCAAGCGCTCCTAATCCGCCGCCACCAACAGCGCCAGCCATAGCGCTATAGCCAATGAGTGTGATAATGAGGATCGTTGCCGATTGAATAAGAGTTGGTACTGCTTCTTTGACAAGAACGCTGCTGAGGATGCGCAAACGTGAAGCTCCCATCATGTGAGCGGCCTCGATTTTTCCTTTTTCAACTGTTGATAAATTCGATTCCACCAAGCGCGCAAAATAAGGTATACCAGCTATGGCCAGTGGCACGGATGCGCCTTCCCATCCTGTTGCTGTTCCCGCGATCATACGCGATACGGGAATAAGGATGAACATAAAAATAACGAAAGGAATTGATCTGCCGATATCGACAATGCTTGAAACGATGTAATAAGCGGCAGGAGTTTCGCGTATTCCGCCTTTGCGTGTGGCAGTTAAAAGAATGCCAATGAGCAAACCTGCCACAATGGAAATAATGCTGGCAACAAGAACCATGAGGAGAGTTTCTGTAGTAGCTTCACCAAGTTCATCTTGTATGACAGGGTTGTTAAACCATGTATTATCTTCAAGCTTAAGATGCACCATGAGATTCCTCCTCATCTGTAGTAGAAGGGCGAAGGTGAGCATCAATGCCTGCATCAGCAAAAGTTTGCAGTGCCTCGTTAACATGTGAATTGTCAATCGTTAAAGCGAGACGAGCAATTTGCGTGCCGTGCAATGAGTCGAAAGTTCCAGCGCCGATGTCGGCACCAAGGGAGCGAGCAATACTGAGCACATGAGAACCAGTTGGTTCGCCTAAATGAGATGTGAAGGCAATATCGACAATGCTGCGGTTGATATATTCTTGTGGGTCAAGTGTTGGTTGCGGAATGATTTGGCGAGCAAGTAAAGAGTTCGTATCTTTCACTGCTTGAGCGACAGTTGTGCTTTGGGTTATTGTTCCATGGTCAAGCAGAGTGACATGGTCGCAAATGCGGCGCACAACGTTCATTTCATGGGTGATAATTGCGATAGTGACGCCATATTTTTCACGTACATTGTGTAAAAGATCGAGAATTTGCTCGGTTGTTTCTGTGTCGAGGGCACTTGTTGGTTCGTCGCAAAGCAAAACTGCGGGAGTTGTTGCCATTGCGCGTGCAATACCGATACGCTGGCGTTGACCACCAGAAAGTTGTGAAGGGTAGGAATGCGCCTTATCGGCAAGGCCTACTAAATGGAGCATTTCGTTAACGCGCGTAGAAATGTCGTTCTTGGCGAAACCTGCGCGTTTAAGAGCGTATGCAATATTATCGGCTGCGGTGCGTTGATCGAAAAGATTTGCGCTTTGGAAAACCATGCCCATGTTGCGGCGTATTTTGCGTAATTCGCGTGGTTTGAGTTGTGTGATGTCATTTCCGTTGATGGTGATTGAACCGCTTGTTGGCTTTTCAAGGCCGGTTAAACAACGGATAAGAGTTGATTTACCTGCCCCTGATTCCCCGACGATTCCATGGATTTCGCCGCTGCCAATGTGAAGGGTGATGTCATTAAGGGCATGAACATCGTCATTTCCTTTGGAAGGGTAGACCTTCGTAACGTTTTTAAGATCGATCATGAGGAACCTTTCGGGGGTGCTATCAACGTAAATCATAGAGTGAAAAAGCGGATGATATGCAAAAAATGAAAAAATCTCATATTTTGAGATATGGTTTTGTGTGTGTATGTTGTATGTGTGGTGTGTGTCTTCAGTTCCTTCTTACCGTTAGATACTGAAGGTGTGAGAGCTGAGAAGTAGATAGAAAAGAATATAAACTTTTTTTACAATGACATCATGCAAGAAGTACATGTGTGCGCAAGTGCAAAAGTGAATCCTGCTCTTTTTGTTGGGCCGGTAGGCGATGACGGTTTTCATGAACTCGATATTTTTTTTGAATCAATTGACATTTTTGATGATATTTATGCCTACGCTACTGATAGTAACGATATAAAACTGGAAGTAGAGGGTGATTTGGCTGGTACTGTGCCCACTGATTCATCTAATTTAGCTGTGAAAGCTGCTCAAGCTTTGCGCGATGCCTATGGTGTAGAAAAAGGCGTGCGTTTGCGTATCGTGAAACGCATCCCTGTTGCTGGTGGTTTAGCCGGTGGTAGTGCAGATGCAGCAGGTACCCTTCTTGCATGCAATGAATTATGGCAGTTAGGTTTAAGTCAAGAAGAATTAATGAAACTTGGCGCTACGCTTGGTTCGGATATTCCTTTTTGTCTTCTTGGTTCTTTGGCGCGTGCATCTGGGCGTGGAACTGTTCTTACAGGCATGAAGCCTGGAACGATGCATTTTTGGGTATTGGTGAGTTTTGATGAGGGGCTTTCTACGCCGGCAATTTATCGTCATTTGGATGAATTGCGAGACAAACGTGGTGAAATGGCAGATTTAGAACATGTGAAAGTAAAAGCAGATAAAGTGCATCGCACTCTTGAAGGTGACAATATTGATGCTATTGGTGAATGTTTACACAATGATTTAGCTGAAGCTGCCATCAGTATGCGTCCAGAATTGCAAAAAATAATTGATAAAGCACAAGAGTTCTCAGTTAAAGCTGTTGTGAGTGGTTCTGGGCCAACAATTGCTGTGCTAGCGCGTGAATATTCTGAAGCGAATGCATTAGCTGGTGCTTTGAGTAACGAGTTTCCGCATGCCCGCATTATTCGCGCAAATGGACCAGCAGCTGGCGCTCATATTCGTTCATCTCGTTAAAAAAAGAAGAAAAGGTTTCTTGTGGCTCATCTTTTTTCTCTGCAACATGCATCGGTTTCCCGTGGAGGACGTCCCATTTTTGCTGATGTGTCTCTTAGCTGTTCGGATGGAGATCGCATTGGAATTGTCGGCCCTAATGGAGGTGGAAAATCAACACTTATCAATATGATTGCCTCCTCAATGATCGATGAAGGCGAATGTGTGAGAGCGCGTGATGCGCGCATTGCTATTATGAAACAAGATAATGAACTGGCCAAACATGTATCTGTTGTTGACTTTCTTTATGGTGATGTAAAGCAGCATGAATGGGCACGAGATTCGCATATTCGTCATCTTCATGAAGGCCTTTTGGCAGATATCGCGTTAGAGACACCTGTGGAACAACTCTCTGGTGGTCAAAAGCGCCGCGTGGCATTGGTAAAAACATTATGTGAAGATACCAATGTTGTTATCTTAGACGAACCAACGAACCACTTAGATGTTGAAGGAATTACCTTTCTTGCCTCTTATTTGAAAGAGCGTTTTGCTAAAAAAACACGCGGCGCACTTCTTGTTGTCACTCACGATCGATGGTTTTTAGATGCGGTGTGTGAAAAAGTGTGGGAAGTCGTTCCGTGTGTTGACCTTGAAGGATATACTCCGCGTCCTGGACGTGTGGAAGAATATGAAGGCGGATATGCTGCCTATATTTTGCAACGTGCTGAACGTGAACGTCTTGCTGGACTTGAGAGGGCGAAAAGAAATAATATTTTACGCAAAGAATTAGCATGGTTACGACGCGGTGCTCCTGCGCGCACATCGAAACCGCGTTTTCGCGTGGAGGCGGCAGAGGCTCTTATCGAAAATGTTCCACCTCCGCGTAATAATGTGGAACTCGTTGCTTTGGCATCCTCGCGCCTCGGTAAAGATGTTATTGACCTTCTGAACGTGTCATTTTCTTATGGTGATCATGTTATTTTTGACGATCTTACCTTGCGTCTTGCGCCTGGAGAGCGCATTGGCATCGTGGGTGGCAATGGAATGGGAAAAAGTACGCTTATTTCTCTTATGTGCGGTGATATGCAACCATGTAAAGGTAAAGTCAAATGCGGAAGTACTGTGAAGGTAGGCGTTCTTAGCCAAGAAACACATGAATTAGATGAACTAAGTGAGCAAACAGTTGAAACTGCGGTGAGCGGTGTAGCTATGCGAATTACTGCCGGCGGGCGCGATATTACGGCATCTCAACTTATTGAAAGACTTGGTTTTGATAAAAAACGCCGTTTTACACGTATTAAAGATTTATCTGGGGGCGAGCGCCGGCGTGTGCAATTCATGCGCATTCTTATGGGGGAAGTAAATGTACTCATCCTTGATGAACCAACAAATGATTTAGATACAGATGTTCTTGCATCTATGGAAGATGTTTTGGATGTTTGGCCCGGTACTCTTGTGGTTGTTTCGCATGACCGTTATTTTTTGGAACGCACGACTGATCATCAAGTAGCAATATGGGGAAAATCAGTGCGAGATCTTCCTCGTGGTATTGACGAGTATATGGAATTGGTGAGCGCACAAAAATCAGTAAGTGCAGCGTCAGGGCGAAATGAAGAAAAAGGAAAAACTTCTAGTGCAAAAGAGCGAGATAATAAGAAAAAATTAGGGCGTCTAGAGCGTAAAATATCGCAGCTTAATGCTAAAAAAGATATATATGTTGGCCAGCAGCTCAAAGCAAGTGAAGAGGGAAATATCGACGAACTCGTTGAACTGTCGAAAAAGATTTCTCATATGGATGAGGAGATAGCGGCATTGGAAGAAGAATGGCTTGAGTCGGCATGTGATGAGTGAGATAGTCCTGTGAGGGGGTGCTGATATTTTACAAAAATCTTGATGTCGAGTAATCTTATTCTTATGCGTGAGCCTCATTTTAAGCCTGATGAAGTGGATATGATCGTTGAGGGGTGGGCACGAGTTCGTGGTGATTTTGATGCCCAGCCGTTAGCAGTTTTCTCCCGTCTTTTGCGCCTGAATCGCTATGTTGACCGCATGCGTAAACGTGTGTTTGCTGCTCACAATATTGAATCATGGGAATTTGAGATGCTTACAGCTCTACGTCGTCAAGGTGCTCCTTTTCGTTTAACAGCCGGAAAACTCATGCGCCAAACTCTTGTTTCTTCTGGAACTGTCACAAATCGTATCGACCGCATGGTCGAACATGGATTGGTGAAGCGACTGCGCGATCCTGAAGATAAGCGTATTGTACATGTGCAAGCCACACCGAAAGGTATTGAGGTTGTTGATGGGGCGATGAGTGACCTCTTGAGTGCTCAACAGATGCGCATGGCTGGAATGAGTGAAGAAGAAAAACGCGAACTTGCTAATTTATTGCGTGTGTTATTGGCTAATTTTGAATATGGCGGATAAAACTTAACAGCATGCAAGCGTGCTATTGCAAGGTTTCTTTTATTTGAAGGATGCTTTCTACTGCTTTTGCTGCTGTTGAAAGAGAAATTCCTTCGCTGCTTCTTTCAGTTGTGCGTGATGCTCCAGCAACCATGGAGCCCGCTGCGAATAGATTAGTATATGCCGGCTGTGAATTCTCATTGAGCACATGCATGGATGAATCGATACCAAGGCCACACGACAAAATAGATTGCGTAGTGCCGCTATACATATTATTGAGCAAATCACCATCATCGATAACAGTAGATGTTCCATCGGGGCCATAAATGGGTAAATGGAAAAGAGAATCTGTCAAAATGCCGTCAGGTGTTCGCGATAATGCCCCTGTATCAAACCCTCCACCTGCATAAATAACGCCATCACACTCAAGCTTATGAGTTTGTTGGCCCTCTTTGATAGTGATGGCGTCAATAGCATTATTGTTTGTGTGGATCTGGTGGATCTTGATGTTATCCCACACAGGAATATCTGCATTAGCACATTCTGCAATAAGCTGACGCGCCCATTCCATGCCAATAAGTGACGGTGATGATGTTGGAATGAGAAAAAGAGGATGGTGCAATTCTTTTTGTATACGTTCAAAAGTTGCATTATCACAAATAGCTGGCAAACCAACATGTTCACGTGGTTGTGTACGCATATTGATGAGGCGCCCTAAATCTTCAGCTTTTCCTGGCATGCGCAAATATTGTGAAAAAGCTAAAGCGTTGTCTCCTGCAGGAGCCTGTATTTGCAGACGTGCTGAACGTGCCTGAAAACCGCCATTGATAAGATTTTCTGCAGCAAGGCCTGGGTAAAAATCGCGAAAAGAAACAGGAGAGACAAGAAAATAATTTTGTGCTCGATCGGTTGCGCCGTTCTGCATCAAAGGTGAATAAAACGATGATCGTCGTAATGATCCCATGGCGGTAGGGAAAAGTGTTGTTTTTTCAAGGTTACCTTCAGTGTGGATGAGGGAATTGAAAAAGTCGATGCCTCTACGCAAAGCATTGATTCCTGCTTTTTTATAAGGATGGCCATTATTGAGTTTTTCTATGGCCTGTAAAGGAGCAGGGGCATCAATGATATCAAGAGTGCCATGGGGAATATAGCGGTTATTGAGTTCTTGTGTAGAAATGATGGTGACGTCAATATCGGCATCAGCAAGCATAAGGGCACTAATAAGTGCAGAGAGGTGTGTGCCAATAATAATAATATGCACTTACAACCTCCTTTGTTTCAAACCATCATAAGAATACACCGAAAAATACAGTGTGTGATGAGGGGTAAGTCCCAGTGTGTGAAAGATGTATGATTGCATAAGGTTTTTATGCCGTAAAACCTTTTTCTATGGTGAAATAATAATGATGAATATAACATATCGAAATGCGCGTCCAAGTGACGCGAGAGGCATCGTTGATCTTGTAGAGCCTTATGTAAATCGCCGTATCCTTATTGCTAAAGAACTCATTGCCTATTTTGAAGATATTCAGGAGTTTATTGTTGCCAGCGATGAAGAAGGTAATCTTGTGGGATGCGGAGCTTTACATGTGTTATGGGATGATTTGGCAGAAATACGCACATTAGCTGTACACCCGAAATGTGTCAAAATGGGGATCGGTCATCAATTGCTTGAACGCTTAGAGGAACGCGCTCGCAGCTTGGAACTGAAACGTTTGTTTTGTCTTACCTTTGAAGTTGATTTTTTTGCTGCTCATGGATATGAACCCATTGATGGAACTCCTGTAGGAATTGACGTATATCAAGAAATGTTACGCTCGCATGATGATGGTGTAGCAGAATTTCTTGACTTGGCAAAGGTGAAACCTAATACATTAGGTAATACACGTATGCTTAAAGAGCTTGTGTAAAAGTAAAAAGAGTTTTTATTATGCCTGCTTGTTTGCATGTATTACGCAAGATCAGAGTTGGCTTTTTCTTCCTTCTTGGTTTCTGAAGTGACACTAGGCTTATTGTTCTCAGGTGTGCTATCTTCTGCGTTTGCATTGATGGAAGCAATAGAGCGTAGTTTTCTGCCTGTGTACACAAGAGAAAGAGGGCCTTGAAGAGCTATTGCAGCGATAAGAAGTAAAGGAAGAATGTTTTTTGTTGTAAAAAACAAAGCGCTGACTAAGGCAATGCCGGCAATGCAGACAATGGCGGCGATAATAAGGCCGCGTCCGATTTTTTCATAGGCGAGTTTCCATTTATGAAGCTCCAGTTTTGCTGCAGTGACTACAAGAACACCTGCAGAAATAAGCATAATGAAGCCTGGAATAGTAAGAAGAATAGGGAGTCCGGTAGCCCAGTTTGTTGGGGCCATCCATGAAAGTAAAAAGCCGATAACACCCATCATAAGAGCTCCAAGAGCAAAAAAAAGACCCATGCGTGCCAATGCGCGTATACGTAACATCTGTTCCATGTCATGTAATAGTAGTGAGTTTTTTTGATTGAGTCTTTTTTATTGTGTGTATTGTTGAGAAAAAAATGAAGTTTTTTGTGAATTTTTCTTAAAAATATGTCTTAAGCCCTACTGAAGTAAGCGATAAGTTCCATGATATTCTTCAATAAAACCATCAGTTATTAATGATGTTAAAGCTGGTTCAAAACGTGCAGAGTTCAGATCGCTTTTTTCTTGTAAAACGGCCTTGTTTGTATTATCCGTATGAGTGCGTAAAACTTCAAGAATACGGCCGCGAGCTTGACGATGTGTTCCGATGTATTTTTGTGCTTTTGTTTTTGGTGTGTTATCAGGATGTCCATTGATGTGCCAGTGGCAATGAGCAGTAAGAGGGCATGAATCGCAATGAGGGCGCACCTGGCATATAAGAGCGCCAAGTTCCATTAAAGCAGTATTCCATATGATGGCTTCATTATTGTTCTGGGGTAAAAGTTGGAGAGCTAGTTTTTCTTCTTCGCGTGTGCGTCCTTTAGCTGCATATGCTTTGCCATGAAGACGCGCAAGAACGCGGCGAATGTTTGTGTCAAGAACGATTGAACGTTGGTGAAAAGCAAAAGTAAGAAGCGCTTCTGCAGTGTAAGGGCCTATTCCGGGAAGTGCAATAAGTGCATCGTAATTATCGGGAATATTTCCATCATGATGCACTGTGATGGCATGAGCGCATTCGTGAAGGCGCAAAGCGCGCCGAGGGTATCCTAAGCGCCCCCACATGCGTACAACATCTGCTGTGCTTGCTTCTTCCATGCTTGATGGTGTGGGCCATTTTTCTAACCACGCTTGCCAAGCAGGAATAACACGTGTGACAGGAGTTTGCTGGCTCATTACTTCGCATACTAAAATTGCCCACGGGCTCATTCCATCTTCTCGCCAAGGCAATGGGCGAGAATGTCGTGCGTACCATTCGTCTAAGAGAGCAAACATTGATACGTATTGTGCCACCTTAAGTGGGTGGGAGTGAGTGTTGTTGTGTTATTCGCATATGGGAGATGATAGCGTAACGGGTATGTCGTCGAAGTCTTTTGAAGATGAATACGCTTTTTTGAACGAGGAACCCCGTGAAAGCACAGGTAAGAAAGCACCGAAAAAAAATACAAGGCGTTCATCTTCCCGAGCATCTTCATCAGTTCGTGATTCGCGAGTTTCATCATCGCGTACGGCTCGTTCTGCAAAGAGGAGCAGTACTCAAAAATCTCAAAAACAAAATTCTTCACAGGTACGACGCACAAATAAGCTTCGTGTGCTTGATGAGCAAGAGACAAAGTCGTCACGAACGCCTCAAAAAAGACGTGCAGCGCCGACAAAACGTAGAACACCACAAGCGCAAGATAAAACCTCATCTCGTTCTCGCCAAAAAAACAGGCAAGCTCAAAATCGTCAAGGACAAAGATCAGGAACGCTGAATAAGGCAGGTGTTCAAGGAAAGAAAAGAACTCATAGGTCAAACGCGCAAAGTGAGCAACATACTCGAAGCCAGTCGGTGTTTCGTCCTTTAGGTAAGCAACGCACAAAACTTATGGGATTTATTGTTGTTCTTGTCTTTCTTGCACTTTTTTCTCTTGGCGGTGCCGCTATTTATCGCACGATGCATGAGAAAAAAAATGCTGCAGTTGTAGATGAAACAACACAGTTTCAGCCTGTTGTGTGTGATAGTAAAAATGCTCAGGTGAAACTGTCGGTTGCAGATGTGATCCAAGAAAAACCTGTCGATATTGTTCTTGATGTGACAAACAATGGTGATGTGCAGCCTTGTTATTTTGATATTGGAACTTCTACTTCTTTAAATGTCGTCAGTGGCGAGACTATGGTGTCACACTTGCACACCTGTGATGGTGTTCTGCCAAGTTCAAAGCGTTATCTCATCAACCCCGGAAAGACAGCACATATTTCTGTGCAATGGAATGCGAAAAAGAGTCTGACGTGTGAGGGTGGAAGTTTCGCTCAGCCTGGAACATATAAAGTTCAATGGGAATTGGGCTCTATGGGCACACACGAAGCTGTTTTTGTTATCAAGAAGTATGTTGCTCCCGCTGAAGAAGAAAAAAAAGATGAAAAAGAGGATGAATCAGCAGAAGGAGATAATGAAGTAATAGGTAATCAAGATGAACCTAAAGGGAATAATGCTGGTGATACAGGAAAAAATCTGACTGAAGAAAAAGATGATGCGGAAAAACAAAAGCAAGAAGACAATGGTAATGATTCCTCAACGGAGAAAAAAGAATAATATGTGGCATGTGCCATTAAAAAATATATTGTGTGTGTGTGTGTGTAGTACTTGTATAGTTCATTGTATGAATACACGAAAAAAAGATAACTCATATATTTTTGCTAGCCCAGTTTTGTATGCTGTTGGTGTTTTTACGTCACTTATGCTTTTTTATGTTTACGGCGGTTTTAACATAAGCAATAGTTTGGGAATTGGGTCTGCTGCAGCAACGTCGATTTACTATGCGTTACATGCAGGTTTATTGGCTACGCGTGTTGCTTCAGTTGCTGCATCTTTTGGTATAGGCGTCGCTCTTGCTGGTGTGGTAGGTTTAATGGCGCGTAAACTTAATAGACGACAATTTGTGGCTTGGTAAGAAATGATTTCACGTGATACACGAATGAGTATGAAAGCGTCTTTGCGTACGTTACTTATAGCATGGCGCTATCATATTCGTTTCCGTGTTTTTCATCTACTTTCTTTTGTTGGG
>JAGBKC010000102.1 GCA_017934115.1 Actinomycetaceae bacterium
AGATTTATGGCATCGTACATTTTTGGAGATGACATGCATATTGCTCGCTGTGAGAAAGATATACCGCCATACCTTGAAGCATCTGTTGTAACTATTGGAGTTTTTGATGGCGTTCATAAGGGGCACCAAGCAATTTTAGATACAACAGTGTCATATGCGCGTACAAAGGGATATCATTCTGTTGTTCTTACTTTTGATCCCCATCCGCGAATTGTTCATACGCCTGATGTGCTTTTACATCTTGTATCTACTCTTGATGATCGTCTTGATCGTTTAGCTGTTGCAGGCATTGATATGGCCTATGTTCAAGAATATTCTCTTGATTATGCTCAGGCATCTCCACGTGATTTTATTGTCCAACAAGTAGTGGGAATGCTTAAAGCAAAAGTGATTGTTGTGGGTGAGGATGTGCGATTTGGAAAGAATAATGAGGGGAATGCACAATATTTATGTGAGCTTGGTGAAGAATTAGGCATAGAGATTGTTCTTATTCCTGATTTATCTGATGAATCAACAGGAAGACGTTGGTCGTCTACATGGCTGCGCGAACTTCTTGCGAAAGGAGATGTTGAGCATGCTCGAAATATCTTGGGTCGTGCTCATCGTATTCGAGGGGAAGTTGTTCATGGATTTCAACGTGGGCGCATGATGGGGTTTCCTACTGCAAATTTGATGGGTGAATCTTTAGGTGAAGTGCCTGCTGATGGTGTGTATGCTGGTTGGCTTATTCGCCACAGTGATGAGCATGCTCTCGTTTATTTGCCGGCAGCTATTTCTATTGGAACGAATCCACAATTTGGCAACGATGAACGCAGTGTTGAAGCACATGTTTTAGGGCGTAGTGACCTTAATCTTTATGGAGAAAATGTTGCTGTTGAGTTCATTGAACGCATACGAAGTATGAAGAAATTTGGTTCTGTGGATGAATTATTGGCGCAGATGGATGAGGATATTCGACAGACAGCGAAAATTTTGGGTGTTCCTTCTGCTGGAAGAATTAATCCTGAAGATGTTACGGCGCAGTAGCGGTGTGATTTGTGTTTTACTTTTCTATTCTACTTGTTAGTGTGCTAGAGTAGCAGTGCCGTTAAAGCCGGCCACGGTAGTATGTATAAAGAGAAGCTTTATACTCTGTGCAATGGATAAGGAGAGTAATCATGGCACTTACCGCAGAAGAAAAGCAGAAAATTATTGCTGAATATGCAACTCATGAAGGAGACACAGGTTCTCCAGAAGTGCAAGTAGCTCTTCTTTCTGCTCGTATCAAAGAGTTAACAGAGCACTTCCGTGTTCATCCTCACGACCATCATTCACGTCGTGGTTTGATGCTTCTTATCGGTCAGCGCAAGCGCCTTCTTTCTTACTTGATCGAAGAAGATATTGAACGTTATCGTTCACTTATTAAGCGTCTTGGTTTGCGCCGATAATCAGAAAACTTTATGGCTCAGGTGTATCCTGGGCCGTTTTTTCTTATAGAGAAGTATAATTCTTTGTATGCACGCACATGTGTGTATATATGTAGGTAGTTCTGTTGCGGTCATCGGTAATGGTATACAGGTGGCTGTGTATTTTTACTGAGGATCGGAACAGGTTAAGAAATAATAAGATAAAGGAGGGCCCATAAGTGGAAGGGCCAAATGTTCATTTTTCGGAAGCAATAATTGATAATGGTGCTTTTGGTAAGCGCG
>JAGBKC010000103.1 GCA_017934115.1 Actinomycetaceae bacterium
CTAAACGCTTCCATAATTCCTCAGCAATGTGAGGAGCAACGGGAGCGACCATCAAAACTAAATCTTCTGCTGCTTCACGCGGAACAACATCCAAAGAAGTCAGATGATTATTCAAAACAATCATCTTAGCAATAGCAGTATTCACACGCATATTGTCCAACTCTGTTTTCACACCATCAATAGTGCGTGCATGCAATTGCTGTGTCTTCTTATCCATCTGACTATCAGACACAAGAAGTTCTCCTGTTTGTTCATCAATGATATTACGCCATAAACGTTGGAGGAAGCGTTGAGCACCAACAACGGCACGCGTTTCCCATGGACGTGATACATCCAAGGGCCCCATTGACATTTCATAGACCCTAAAAGTGTCTGCTCCGTATTGATCACACATATCATCAGGAGTAACAATATTCTTTAGCGATTTACCCATCTTTCCATATTCACGATTAACAGGCTCACCATTCCATGTAAATCGTGGCGATCCATCCTCATGAGTACCATCTTCAATAACTTCATCAGCTGGAACATATTGACCGCGCGCATCAGTATAGGCATACGCCTGAACATATCCTTGATTAAAGAGCTTACGATAGGGCTCACATGAGGATACGTAGCCTAAATCAAAAAGAACCTTATGCCAGAAACGAGCATACAAAAGATGCAAAACCGCGTGCTCTACTCCACCAACATATAAATCAGTGCCGCCAGAAACATTACCCACTTCTGGCCGAGGCCCAAGCCAATACTCTTCATTCTCTTTGCTGACAAAAGAATCTGTATTGCTTGGATCGATATAACGCATTTCATACCAACACGATCCTGCCCATTGAGGCATGGTATTTGTATCGCGGTGATACGTCTTGAGACCATCCCCTAAATCAAGCTTAATATCTACCCATTCAGGAGCACGACTCAATGGTGCCTCTGGATACGTATCAGCATCATCTGGATCAAAAGTACGCGGAGAATAATCAGAGATTTCAGGCAATTCGACCGGAAGCATATCTTCAGGCAACGCATGTGGATTACCTTCATCATCCCATACGATAGGGAAAGGTTCACCCCAATAGCGTTGACGAGAAAACAGCCAGTCTCGTAAACGATACGTCACCGTTGCTTTACCAAGATTTTTCTTTTCTAACCATTGGATCATTGCTTGCTTTGCATCTTCTTGATTCAACCCATTCAACGAAATTTCATCATTTTCCGAATCAACAGCAACGCCATCACCAACATATGCAGATTGACTTAAATCATGCGCATATGGCTCAGCAGCATCACCAATGGTACGAATAACATCTAGATTGTAGAGATGCGCAAAATCCCAGTCTCGCTGATCATGTGCAGGAACAGCCATAATGGCCCCCGTACCATAGCCCATCAAGACATAATCAGCTACAAAGATGGGTATCCTCTTACCATTAACAGGATTAATGCCAAACAGACCTGAAAAAATACCAGTTTTTTTACGCCCTTCATCTTGACGTTCTGCATCAGTTTTATTTTCAGCTTCATGACGGTATGCACGAACAGCATCTCGTGGCGTAGCGAATTCACCTTTCCATTGCGAGCGCGTACCATCAGGCCATACAGATGGAACTTCTCCATCACCATCACCACCAGAAACAAGTGGATGTTCAGGCGCAACAACCATAAAGCTAGCACCAAAAAGCGTATCGGGACGAGTGGTGTATACCTGTAAGCTTTGTGCTGTCCCTTCTACCATAAACGTGACAGTTGCTCCCTGAGAACGCCCAATCCAGTTCTTTTGCATAGCACATACTTTTTCAGGCCAATCAAGTAAATCTAAATCAGAGAGAAGACGATCACCATAAGCAGTAATACGCATCATCCACTGACGAAGATTCCTCTTAAATACAGGGTAATTTCCGCGTTCGCTACGCCCTTCATTAGTGACTTCTTCATTAGCTAATACGGTTCCCAAGCCTGGACACCAATTCACCGGAGCTTCACTGCAATAGACAAGCCGGTAACTATCAATGACTTTGCGTTGTTCAGATACAGTTAATTCTTTCCATTCGCGTCCGTCTTCTACAGATCGTTCTCCTGACTCAAATTGTGCAATCAACTCTGAAATTGGACGCGCCGCGCCAAAGCCACGCCCATCTCTACGCTCTGCTTTTTCGTCAAACCAAGAATTGAAAACTTGTAAAAAGATCCACTGTGTCCATTTCACATATTCAATATCGGTTGTTGCTAAAGAACGTCGTGAATCATGCGAGAGCCCTAACTTATGCAGTTGACGGCTCATATTGGCAATATTTTCTTCCGTTGTAATACGTGGATGCTGACCTGTTTGTACTGCGTATTGTTCTGCTGGAAGACCAAAGGCATCGTAGCCCATAGTATAAAGAACATTCTTCCCTTTCATACGCTCATATCTCGCTATGGTATCGGTGGCTATGTATCCAAGAGGATGGCCAACATGCAAGCCCTTACCTGAAGGATAAGGAAACATGTCAAGAATGAAGAATTTTTCTTGAGATATAGAGGTACCGGCTAAGGCACCTGACGGATTAGGAGCATGAAAAGTTCCGCGTTTTTCCCATTCACCTTGCCAATGTTCTTCTATAGAATTAGCAAATTCAGCGGTGTAACGGTAAGGAAACTCTTGTGAAGATGTAACTTCATATTGATCGCTCATAATGCTCCTTATAACATTCATATATATCTTTTCTAATGCTAATACACCAAAAGAAAAAAAGGACTTTATAAAATTACGCCCCTTATCACATACACATCATTTTGCATAATAGTAAAAATAGATACACTACTTTTATGAGCGTTTTTACATCCATTATTGAAGGAAATATACCTGGTCGTTTTATCTACGCTGATGATACCTGCGCAGTTTTTGCAACGATTGAACCCATTCAACCTGGACACATGCTTGTAGTTCCACGTCAAGAAGTCAATAAGTTTACTGAACTGAATGAAGAAACATGGACACATCTTTCCCATGTTGCTCAAATTATTGGCCGAGCAGGCGAGCATGCATTTGAAGAGCGACGCGCCATGATTATTGTTGCCGGTCTAGAAGTCCCTCATGTACATATTCATGTCATACCTGCACGCGATGAAAAAGATATCGACTTCTCCCGTGCGCACGCTGTCAGCAATGAAGAGCTTGACATGGCCTGCACACGTTTACGTGCATCACTTAAAGAATTAGGATATGGACAATATATTCCTAAAGATATGTATCACTTAGATAAGAACTAACCGTAAAGAAGCAACCACTTATCCCAGAAAATAACAAGAATACATATCAGCAAAACCGCATATACAAGTGCCACAATGAGCCAGCGATATTTAACAAGAATTCGCACCGCTGCATCATGATGTGGCACTATTATTCTTTGCGCCTGATAGGAACGAATCCATGTATGTATGATAATTGGCAAAGTGGAAAACCAAACAAGAAGGCAATAAGGACACATTCCATGTTTAACAAAGAAAGAAATGTACTGAAACCATACGACATACGTCAATGCACCAACCATACCAACATTGATCAATCGCCACAAAAAATGATGAAACCGCGCACCTGAAAGCAATGCCAAACTCAAAGCGATCAAGCCAGAAAAGAACATGACTCCCCATAGCGCATTGGGAATATTCCATAGCACTGCACTATACGAATCAGATAAAAAAGTAGAACATCCAATGATGGGATTAATGTCGCACGCTAAAGAAGATCGAGGATCCAATAATAATTTTCTTTCTTCTAAAAGTAATTGTGCTGATGCAAATAATGCAAAAATACTACATACCAGCAAAACTAATGAGTACTCAATAGACGCGCCTCCCTTTTTCTCATGTTCTCGTGGCTTGCGCGCTTGACGATCAGTCATTTCTTGTATGTAAAACTCGACTTCTTCGTCGGTCATTGCATCAATATCAACATCATCTTTTTTCATGATTTTTGCCTTCCACATATGAACAATATGTTTGAATAAACTGTTGTGTATCCTCCCAATTGTTCACTGCATGGGTATCAATACCTAACCGAAGTACAGGATAATCATTACCCCCCTCATCTAGGCGATCACCTATAAAAAGCATATCATTTACACAAATACCTGTCTGCTTCACAAGCTCATTAATTCCGTATGCTTTATCAATACCTTTTTGTGTAATATCAACCGATGTAGACCCACCAGAACGTACTTCTAAATGAGGCAATTTCTTAGCAACAGCTATTCGGAGAGCATTCTTTTTAAGATTATCAGGATCCCATTTTTTCTTTTCATCTACAGGAGCTTGTTGCCCTAAAGCAGAAAAAGTAATTTGCGAACCTCTATCCTCAATGATATCTCCCCACACCTTTTCTTCCCAATATCCTAAGGATTTTGCTTCTTCTTCTAAAACGCGCATCGCCTCTTTTCTCTCATCTTCAGGCAAATCTCGTCTATAAACATCTTTCCATTGACTATCAGTAAAGCGAAGATAGCGTGTGCCGCATGTAGGCATTAAATGCAGATGAGAATAATTAACAGGAAAATCTTTTAACACTTCAAGTACTTGTTGGTTAAATTGATGTAGATTCCCCCCACTGATGATACATACATGAGTTCGCTCCAGCAAACGAGCAAGCGCATGCGCCATAGCATCAGGCAAGCGTGTTTTTGAGGGCGCAAGTGTATCATCTAAATCAAAAGCAATAAGTGCATATTCCTTCATACATATCTCCCTTATAATGCAGACAAAAACTCTAGGTAATCATCCGACCACAAGTCTTCATCACCATCAGGTAATAAAAACACTCTATCAGGATGAAGAGCTTTAACAGCCCCTTCATCGTGAGTTACAAGGATAACTGCTCCCTCATAGTGAGATAAAGCATCCAGAATCTTTTCTCGAGAAGCTGGGTCTAAATTGTTCGTCGGTTCGTCTAACAATAAAACATTAGCTCCTGAAACAACCAACATCGCTAAGGAAAGTCGTGTTTTTTCACCTCCAGAAAGCACTTTAGCTTTCTTATGAACAGCATCACCAGTAAACAGGAATGAACCTAGAATTTTACGCACATCCGTATCGTTCATATCCGGCGCAACATGTACAACATTTTCTAATAGAGATTCATCATTATTAATATTTTCATGTTCTTGAGCATAATACCCAATATGTGTACCTTTATCATATATCAAAGTGCCCGAATCGGAATTCAAAGCACCTGCAAGAATTTTAAGCAAAGTTGTTTTCCCTGAGCCATTTTCACCCAAAAAAACAATGCGCGAGCCTTTATCTACTGCAATATTCACAGAAGATAAAATAAGTTTTTCCCCATATGATTTAGAAAGATTCTCACCCATAATCGGTGTATGCCCACATGGCAAAGGCGCGGGGAACCGAATATGGGCCACTTTATCAGCTTCGCGTACCTCTTCAGTTTCTTCAAGCAGACGATGAGCCCTCTTTGCCATATTTTGCGCCGCAACAGCCTTAG
>JAGBKC010000003.1 GCA_017934115.1 Actinomycetaceae bacterium
GTTCCATATCAATGGAAGCAGTAACAGAGTCATTGACATGGAAAGTGCCTGAACGAATAACGCCACGATGCACAATAATTCCCTTAATTGGCGATTGCACATTTTTAATGTCAATAAGTGCACCATCACTACTGACAATAGTTCCATAATCAGGCAGTTGACCACCCATTTCTGCCCAAAAAGGCGTTTGATCTAAAATAAGATCTACTTCTGCACCTTCTGAAGCTACTGGGACTGTGTCGCCTTGTGATAGTATGGCTATAACATGAGCATCTGATGTATTTTCGGTATAACCAAGGAAGAGATTATCGCTCCCCTGTGTTTCTAAAATTTTTGCAAATACGCTCACATCAACATGGCCAGTTTTCTTCGCCTGAGCATCAGCTCGGCCACGTTCTTTTTGCTCACGCATGAGCAGTGAAAAGGCTTCTTCGTCAACACTAACGCCTTGTTCACGTGCCATTTCCAAAGTTAAATCAAAAGGAAAACCATAGGTATCATGCAAATTAAATACATCTTTACCAGTAAGCTGGTTAGTTTTATCTTGTGTTTTCACGCGCTGAACTGCAGCATCGAAAATCTGTGTACCTGTTGTTAAAGTGCGTCTGAAAGCATCCTCTTCAGTTTGTGCAATAGAAGAAATTGATTCATAGTTTTCTTCTAGTTCTGGATAAGATTCTCTCATTGAATTCTTTGAAATTTCAATAAGATGAGATACACAAGGCTCATCAACTCCTAACAGGCGCATGGAACGAACTGTACGACGCAAGAGTCGCCGTAAAACATAGCCAGCTCCTTCATTGCTTGGTCGCACACCATCGTTGATGAGCATCAATGATGAGCGAATATGATCAGCAACAACACGCATATGAATGTCATCTGACGCATTCTTTCCATATGTTTTTGAAGATAATTCTTCTGCACATTGAATAATGGGAAAGACTTGGTCAGTTTCATACATGTTATTTTTTTCTTGCAATAAGAAAGCGATACGTTCAAGACCGGCACCTGTATCGATTGACTTGTGCTCAAGTTCTCCAAGCAAAGGATAATTTTTACCTTGCCCCTCACCTCGTAAGAATTGATCAAAAACCAAATTCCAAATCTCTAAATAGCGATCTCCCCCAGGATCAATGGTTCCACCTTGCGCTTCTGGACCAAAATCCGGACCTCGGTCATAGTGGATTTCTGCGCATGGTCCTGCAGGGCCCGGCTGACCTGTTGACCAAAATATTTCTTCTTGTGTCAGTTTAACGATGTGTTTTTTATCTAGACCAATATCTTTTGTCCACGTATGGTAACTTTCTTCGTCATTTTCCCACAATGTTACCCAAATTCGCTCAGGATCTAATCCAAAACCACCATCCTGACGCGAAGAAGTAAGAAGATTCCAAGCTAACACAGAAGCTTCTTCTTTAAAATAATCGCCAAAAGAAAAATTTCCACACATTTGAAAAAAAGTACCATGGCGCGTTGTGTGGCCAACATTTTCGATGTCATTCGTTCGAATGCATTTCTGTACAGATGCTACACGCGGCCATGGAGCAGGTTCTGTTCCAACAATATAGGGAATAAAAGGAACCATTCCTGCAATTGTAAATAAAATTGAAGGATCTGGCGATACTAAAGAAATAGAAGATGCGATGTGGTGATCGTTCTTCTCAAAGTAATTAAGCCAGCGCTGACGAATTTCTGCAGTACGCATACATACCTCTTAAGATAAAATCAATCTTCAGTTTTTCCAAAACGATCTCGGAATACTTGTTTTGTCTTTTCTGCACCTTTACGCGCCATGATGAAAGGCGCGCCAACAGTAGAGGTTACCAAAGTAGTCATGGCAGAAATATCTTCTGTTGTACGTGCAGCGGCAGCAGTGATTGTATCTAAACGTGCAATCTGACTATTGGTATCACGCACAGTTTGAGCTGCTTCATCAATAGCGGGCAATGTATGATTAGTTAATTCATTTAAGGAATCTGCAAGACGATCTAATACACCAGATAAACGAGCAATTGGTCTAATTAAAGCAATAACAAGAACAACAAAAGCTAATGCAGCAACACACGCGGCAATTCCGCCTAACGTTATTTCCATGAAAAAACCTCCAGTAAACTTGAGATTATTCTACACATTTTTTTGTGCATACATGAAAGATGCGCCCCTAAGGGCGCAACTTATGAAAAGTTTTTTAGCGTGAATAATGTTCGACAACGAGCTGAACATCGCAGGTAACAGGTACTTCTGCGCGCTTTGGACGACGAACAAGTGAGAAACGCAATTTCTCGAGTTCAACATCTAAGTATTCAGGAACCTTTGGCAACAAATCACGGTGTGCACCTTGCGCTGCAACTAAGAACTGAGGTGAAGCCTGAGAACGCGGCTTAACCTGAATAATCATCCCAGGCTTAACACGGAAAGAAGGACGATCAACGATATGACCATCAACCATAATATGACGATGAACTACTACTTGACGAGCCTGAGCAATAGTACGCGCAAAACCAGCACGAAGCACCAAAGCATCAAGACGCATTTCAAGAAGTTCAACTAAGTTTTCACCAGCAAGACCATCGGTACGGCGAGCTTCTTCCCAAACGCGCTTCATCTGAGCTTCACGAATGCCATACTGTGCACGCAAACGTTGCTTTTCTTTCAAACGAATTGAATAATCAGAATCTTTTGTGCGCCCGCGACCATGTTCACCTGGACGATAAGGACGACGTTGCATATAACGTTCTGCTTTAGGTGTCAATGCAATACCAAGTGCACGAGACTGACGAACAGCTTTGCGGGAACGATTTCCAGCCATGTTTTCTCCTGTCGATTAATAGAGCAATAAGCTGAGTCACCTTCACTGAGGATAAGACTCCAGGTTACTAGAACAAGTGTATAGACTATCAATTTTTTTCATCAAGGATGGAACGTATAGCCTTCAACCGAGGAGTGATATTCCCCTCATAACCTCGTTGGGTGGGTTCATAATACCGTTTACCTTCCAATTTTTCTGGCATAAACGACATAGGTGCTACACCATCAGGATAATCATGAGCATATTTATACCCCTGCTTATACCCTAAATCTGATGCTCCCTTAAAAGAATCATTACGTAAATGTAAAGGAACCGAACCATAGTTGCCTTTTCTTACATCCTTTATTGCAGCATTGAGAGCCATATAAGACCGATTGGACTTTGGTGCAGTTGCAAGATGAACAGTTGCTTGAGCCAAAATAATTTGTGCTTCCGGCATTCCTACGATACTGACAGATTGCGCTGCAGCCGTGGCAGTTTGAAGAGCAGACGGATCTGCCATACCAATATCTTCTGCAGCACTGATCATTAAACGACGTGCTATAAAACGGGGGTCTTCTCCAGCTTCTAACATACGAGCTAAATAGTGCAACGCAGCATCAACATGAGAACCACGAATAGATTTGATAAAAGCCGATATTGTCCAATAATGTTGATCTCCACTTTTATCGTATGCAATATGTGCACTTGTTACTGCTTGTCGCACATCTTCAACTGTCATAACAGATGAAGAACGTTCTTCTGCGGCAATAGATGTAGCTTCCAAAATTGTAAGGCATTGACGCGCATCAGTTCCTGATAAACGGATAATATGTTCTTCAGCATTCGATTCTAATGTGTATTCATTATTAAAACCACGCGGATCTTTTAGGGTTTTATGAATAATAGAACTCAAAGCATCAGGAGTAAGTTCGTTGAGAACAACAAGAATTGAACGAGACAGCAAAGGCGCAATCACAGAAAAAGACGGGTTTTCAGTGGTTGCCGCTATGAGACGTATCCACCCATTTTCAACTGCTGGCAGTAAAGCATCCTGCTGAGTTTTAGAAAAACGATGAACTTCATCAATAAACACAATGGTTTCTTTGCCCTGCTGTAAGCGTCTTTTTGATGCTTCGATGGCATATCGAAGTTCTTTGACACCTGAAGAAACAGCAGATATTTCTTCAAAATGGCGATGTGAATCTTGTGCTGCTAAATAAGCGATTGATGTCTTTCCACTTCCAGGAGCTCCCCACAAAAATACAGAATTAACTCGTTGTTTTGATGAACTCGGATGCACAAAGTTATACAAAGGCGAACCAGGAGCTAAAATTTTTTCTTGCCCAATTACTTCTTTCAAAGAACGTGGACGCATACGCATAGCTAAAGGCGATTGCGGTGTAATACGTGGTAAACCATTATCATCAACTGATGCACTTTCAAAAAGATCCACGCACATATTCTATAGTGACACATAAGAAAAGGCGAGAAGAAATCCTCTCGCCTTTACAGATGCATGTACTCTTCGACTACTTTGCAGGATAGAAGCCGGAAGGCCCCTCATTAAGGTTGACCATAATATTCTTAACCTGAGAATAGTGTTCGAGCATTGACTTATGATTTTCACGTCCAATGCCGGATTCCTTGTAACCGCCAAATGGTGCACCTGCAGGAATCTGATTATATGTATTGACCCACATACGACCTGTACGTACACCACGAGCAATACGCATAGCGCGATTAATATCACGTGACCATACAGCTCCACCAAGACCATAAACCGAATCATTAGCAAGTTCAAGTACTTCTTCTTCGGTTGAGAATTTTTGAACGACAGCTACTGGACCAAAGATTTCTTCTTGTGCGCATGTAACCTTATTGTTTGGAACTTCAATAAGTGTTGGCTTCAAGAATGCACCCTTAGCCAATTCACCATCAGTATTGCGTTCGCCGCCGCAAAGAACCTTGCCGCCTTCTTCTTCGGCAATCTTGACATACTCAAGGATCTTTTCTGCTTGACGTACATCAATTTGTGAACCCATTTGTGTGTCATCTTCCCAAGGAAGACCCACTTTTACCTTATTGAAGGCATCAACAAGCTTAGTAACAGTTTCATCATAGACATCTTCATGAATAAAGATACGTGAACCAGCACAGCAAACCTGACCTTGGTTAAACAAAATGCCAAGCTGCACACCGTCAATAACTTGTTCAAAATCAGCATCTGGGAAAATAATATTTGCACTCTTGCCGCCAAGCTCAAGTGTTGCAGGAATAAGACGCTTTGCAGCTGCAATGGCAACATCACGGCCCACTTCAGTTGAACCTGTGAATGCCAACTTATCAAACTTCAAACTATCAAGCATTGCCTGACCAGACTTCGAACCGCGTCCTGTGATAACGTTAAAGACACCAGCTGGAATGATATCTTGAGTCAAACGTGCAAGTTCAAGAACAGACAAAGAAGTAGTTGACGATGGCTTAATCACCGTACAATCACCAGCAGCAAGAACAGGTGCAAGCTTCCATGCAGCCATCAAGAACGGGAAGTTCCAAGGAACAATTTGACCAACAACACCAATTGGCTCATGTAAAATAATGGAAAGCAAGTTGCCCGGAAGAACATCACTTTCACCTGTTTCTGCCAGAACAACACCAGCAAAGTAACGGAAATGTTCTACAGAAAGAGCAACATCAATCGCACGAGTTTCGCGAATTGGCTTACCATTATCAAGTGTTTCGATTTGTGCTAGAAATTCCGCATTTTCCTCAATAACATCGGCAATTTTGTTCAAAATTGCAGCACGCTCATATTTACCGGTTTTACCCCATGTCTCGAAAGCTTCAGTTGCAGCATCGGCAGCAGCCTCTACATCTGCAGATGTAGCATCAGCAATAACAGAAATTTTTTCTCCATTAGCAGGGCAAAAGACATCAACTGTTCCCCCATCCGAAGAATCATGCCATTGACCACCGTAATAAAGTTGATAACTTTCTTGAGCTATATTTTTCATAATCTATCCTCAATCTCACCAATGAGTTATACACATAATTAATATGTGTACATAAAATTTATCGCAAAACACAAAATAAATCTTTTTTAAGCAAGTGTGGCGTAAAAATCTTTCTATACTTTACTATTTCTTGACTTAACGATAATGAATCTCAAAAAAGGATATATAAAAAGAAGACCTGCTATACAAACAGGTCTTCCAAACAAAGAACATCTAGTTATTTGTCAACTTTTCACGTAATGCTGCAAGCGCTTCATCAGTTTCAGAAGCCAAAGAATTCGAAGGAGCTGAATCAGACGCAAAAGATGTTGATTCTTCCTTGAGTTCTTGAATTGCTTGCTCTGCTTCTTCAGCAGCAGCCTTTGCATCAGCTTCAGCATGTTGAGCAACTTGCTTCTTATGGGCTTCCCAACGCTCCTGTGCAGCAGCGTATTCGTTCTCCCACGCTTCGCGTTGTGCTTCAAAGCCTTCCATCCATTCATTTGTCTCAGGATCGAAGCCTTCTGGATACTTGTAATTACCCTCTTCGTCATATTCAGCAGCCATGCCATACAGCGATGGATCGAAATCTTCAGCGTTAGGATCAACACCTTCATTTGCTTGCTTCAAAGAGAGAGAGATGCGACGGCGTTCAAGATCAATATCAATAACCTTCACAAATGCATCTGAACCAACCTTAACAACGTCTTCAGGAAGTTCAATATGACGTTGCGCAAGTTCAGAAATATGAACAAGACCTTCAATACCATCTTCAACACGGACAAATGCACCAAATGGAACAAGCTTTGTCACCTTGCCAGGCACAATTTGACCGATAGCGTGAGTACGTGCAAATGTCTGCCATGGATCTTCAGTTGTAGCCTTCAACGACAAAGACACACGTTCGCGATCCATATCAACATCAAGAACTTCAACAGTAACCTTTTGGCCAACTTCAACAACTTCGGCTGGGTTATCAATATGCTTCCATGACAATTCAGATACGTGCACAAGACCGTCAACGCCACCGAGATCCACAAAGGCACCAAAGTTAACGAGAGACGAAACAACACCTTCGCGAACCTGTCCCTTTGTCAAGTTTGTCAAGAACTCGCCACGAGCCTGCGATTGGTTATCTTCAAGGAATGCGCGGCGAGAAAGAACAACATTGTTGCGGTTCTTGTCAAGCTCAATGATCTTTGCTTCAATTTCACGACCAATATATGGTTGCAAATCACGCACACGGCGCATCTCTACCAAAGATGCCGGCAAGAAACCGCGGAGGCCGATATCAAGAATCAAGCCACCCTTAACAACTTCAATAACAGAACCGGTAACAATACCATCGGCATTCTTAATCTTTTCAATTTCCGCCCATGCACGCTCATACTGTGCGCGCTTCTTCGACAAAATAAGACGACCCTCTTTATCTTCCTTTTGCATAACAAGGGCTTCGATTGTGTCGCCTATTTTGACAACTTCTTCGGGATCAACATCATGCTTGATAGAGAGTTCCTTGGAAGGAATAACACCTTCAGTCTTGTAACCAATATCAAGGAGGACTTCCGCATAATCAACTTTAACAACTGTACCTTCAACGATGTCACCATCATTAAAATACTTGATTGTTGCATCTACAGCGGCAATAAGTTCTTCTTCGCCACCAATATCATTGATGGCTACTTGAGGAATGGAGTTAACTGTCATAAGAAAACGACTCCACAAAAATAACTAGTAACGGACAATGGACATGATAAACCCGTAGGAATATCGTTTCCTATTGTATTACTAGTTATTCTGTATATTTTTTCATTTTTATGCGGTATAGAACACTAGGCTAGTGTTCGGCTAAAAGCCAATTATCTCCTATTCCTATATGGATATCTAAAGGAACTTTGAGGTATCCTTCACCAGCATTCATCATTCCTTCTATTAAAAGGGACCGCATAAGTTCTTCTTCTCCTTGCGCAATTTCACATATCAGCTCGTCGTGAACTTGCAAAAGTAATCGTGAGCGCACGTGATGCTTATCCATCAATTGAGTAACATTAAACATAGCCCTCTTCATAATATCTGCAGCTGTTCCCTGAATCGGAGCATTCAGCGCCATACGTTCGGCAGTTGTTCGAAGATTAGTATCCATTGAATTAAGATCTGGAAAATATCGTCTTCTACCAAAAATAGTTTGCGTATATCCTCTCTCACGTGCATCATCGACCAAAGAATCTAAATATTCTTTCACATGCCCAAATCGACCAAAATAATCATCCATCAATTTTTGAGCTTCAAACATGCTTATATTTAACTGTTGAGAAAGACCGAAAGCAGATAAACCATACACTAA
Source organism: Actinomycetaceae bacterium (assembly GCA_017934115.1). Classification (GTDB taxonomy): domain Bacteria; phylum Actinomycetota; class Actinomycetes; order Actinomycetales; family Actinomycetaceae; genus RUG11864. The sequence continues at coordinate 8,129 of JAGBKC010000003.1, forward strand.
TCCGTAACTCATAGCCTTAACATGTGAGCGTTGATCACTAGTGACATCCTCTATCGATACACCATGCACTCGCGAAGCTACATAAGTATGAAGATCGTCGCCTCGTTTGAATGCATCAATCAACTCATTATCGCCGCTCAAAGAAACCATTATTCGCATTTCAATTTGCGAATAATCAGCGCTCATAATAGATTGAAAACCGGGCGTTGGAACAAAAATTTCGCGAATATGTTTCCCTAATTCACTACGTCCATGAATATTTTGCAGATTAGGCTCTGATGATGCCAAACGCCCAGTAGCAGTGCCATATTGCGTATACGTTGTATGAATACGATGATCCTTTCCAACACACTTCATCAACGATTCAGCAGATTGCAGCATTTTAATAACATTACGATGTTCACTCAATGCCGACAAAAAGCGATATCCCATCTGGTAATTATCGCCATTATGATACTGAATTTTTTTACGCACATCCTCTAAAGCTCGAACATTCGTACTGTAGCCAAGCTTAGTTTTCTTCGTATGCGGAAGTTTCAGTTCTTCAAACAGAAAATGCGATAACTGTTTGGGAGAAGATAAATTAATATCGTCTCTTTCAATGATGTCATATGCTTGTTGTTGAGCATTTTCAACGCGTCTTTGAAAATCTTCGTGTAAGGAAGTCATTTTATTCATATCAATATAAATTCCGCATGATTCCATCTTCATCAAAATGGGAATAATTGACATGTCAATAGCATAAATATCTTGCATATCACCTTCATTAATCTCTTTCACAAGAACGTCAGAAAGCTCTTTAACCGCAATAGCTTGATTCATAAGAAGGTTTTCTTCTTCCACTGTTTCGTCTATGGCAATACCAACATACCCTTGAAGAAGTTCTGTAAAATCATATTCTTTCTGGTCAGGTTGAAGAACATACGCAGCAATCAAAGTATCATGAGCGATACCTTCAACTTTCCAACCCACATTTTGGCATGCATGAAGGAAATTTTTTGCATCATAACAAGCTTTCACATACTTTGGATCACCAAGCCATGATTGCAAGGAAATAAGGTCGTCCAACAATATATCTTCAACAGATGATGCCCATATACGAGAAAAAGCATCGCATACTGCAATATAGGAAAGTTTCTTTTCAATGTCATGTTGCCACGAAAGATAATAGGCAGTCTCTGCAGATGTTCCTACATTGTAAGAGATAAGCCTCGATAACGTATCGATGCGTTCATACTTATCGAGTAAGTTTTCTTGAGCGGCGTCCGCCCTTACTCCACATTCAGTAAGAAGCTTTTCACGATTTTGCCTTATTCCTAATTCTTCACAAAAAGCTATGAAATTCTTTTGATCTGCACCTTTAAGACGTAGATCATCAATAGAAGTAACGATATTTAATGAATTAATCATTTCATTAAGTTGACGATTTCGCTTCACATCATCAAGATGAGAACGCAAACTATCTCCAACTTTTCCTTTGATTTTATCAGAATTTTCAATGATCGAGTCAAGAGAACCATATTCATTAAGCCATTTAACAGCAGTTTTATTGCCTACACCTGGAACACCAGGAAGATTATCAGCCTTTTCACCAACAAGAGCCGCTAAATCTAAATATTGTGACGGCATAACGCCAGTCTTTTCTAAGACACCATCAGGATCTAGTTCAATCATGTCTTTACGAGGCATTGGATAGAGAACGGTACACAATGTGTCGACAAATTGAAAAGAATCTTTATCTCCAGATGCAACATATACCTTCATTTTTGATTCTTTACCGAGGCGAACAAGAGATGCCACAATATCATCTGCTTCATAATTTTCATAGGTAAACCATGAAACACCTAAAAGAGAAAGCATCGATTGTATCAGCTCAATTTGCCCCTTAAACTCTTCAGGAGTTTCAGAACGCCCTGCCTTGTATTCACTATATTGCTCCGTTCGAAAAGTCCCACCTGGTAAATCAAAGGCAACAGCAACGTGAGTAGGTTTTTTTTTCTTCAGCAGCTTAAGAAGGGTTGAAGAAAATCCATGGACCGCATTTGTATAAACACCTTGCTGAGAGCGAAAATGCTCGGCTTTAAGAGCATAAAAAGCACGAAATGCTAACGAATGCCCATCAAGAAGTAATAATGTATCTTTTACTTTACTCACGAATGCAACTATATACACATTTCATCTGCATAATCAGAGAAACACATATATATCATCGCTTAAGAAAATTTAATTATTCGCCGCCTACTTGATTAATCACAGCATCAGCAACTTCGCGCATTGATAAGCGGCGATCCATGGATGTTTTTTGGATCCATCTGAAAGCCTCTGGTTCTGTAAGACCCATTTTGGTTTCCAATAAACCTTTTGCCCTGTCAATACGTTTGCGTGTTTCAAAGCGTTCTTCTAAGTTGTGCACTTCATCTTCTAGTGCAACCATTTCTAAGTGACGTGATACAGCAATCTCAACCGCCGGAATAAGGTCAGAAGGAGTAAAAGGCTTCACTACATAGGCCATCGCCCCAATATCTCTTGCGCGCTCCACAAGATCTTTCTGAGAAAAAGCAGTAAGCATAACAATAGCACAACGATGGTTTTCAAGTATCTTGTCTGCCGCCGTAATACCATCAAGACCAGGCATTTTTACATCCATAACGATGATGTCAGGTTGAAGTTCATGCGCAAGTTTGACACCCTGCTGCCCATCTGATGCCTGACCAACAACATCAAATCCGGCTTCTTCTAAGGTCTCGACAATGTCTAAGCGAATGAGAGCTTCATCTTCAACAACAAGTACACGATGCTGTGCTTTTTTATCACTTTTATTCACGACAGACCTCTTTATCTATATATGAATAGAAAGCTCGCATAAAATGCGAGCTTATTTTGTGCTCCCGGTGGGACTCGAACCCACACGCTTTAAGGGCGCAGCATTTTGAGTGCTGTGTGTCTACCAATTCCACCACGGAAGCGTCTACGTGTAAAGAGTATACACAAGAATAAAGAAAAAAAATTATATTTCACGTGATAAAGATGACGTATGTTGTTTACTTCCTTCACTTTCATTATCTAATGCACTTTTTTCTTCATTAGATAAAACTGTGTCTTTAACAGTAGGTTCATAACCTTCCAGCCAGATAGAAATATCATTTCTTTTATCTTTATGCGATACGTTCTTATTCTTACGGTTCATATAAACAAATACACCTACGGCACCTACAAATACAAAAATGGAGGTCCATACATTCAAACGAAGCCCTAAAATATGATGCGCCGAATCAATTCGTAACATTTCAATCCATACGCGCCCCAAGGTATACCACATTACGTACATAACAAATAATTGACCTTGATAAAGATGTATATATTTTTCAACAAGAAGAACAACAGCAATACCGATCAAACACCATACAGATTCATATAAAAATGTTGGATGAAATGTTGTTCCTGAATCATAACCTGCAAGGTAAGCAGTATATGACGACACTTCAAGCCCCCATGGCACATTTGTTGGAGCACCAAAAAGTTCTTGATTGAAATAATTTCCCCAACGCCCAATTGCCTGAGCAAGCAATAAACCAGGAGCTAAAGCATCAGCAACTGGAGCGAGCCGCACATGCGCACGATGAGCGCCAATATAAGCACCAATAGCACCTAAAGCAATAGCCCCCCAAATACCTAAGCCACCATTCCAAATTTTAAAAGCATCTAATGGATGAGCTCCATCAGAAAAATACAATTGGTAATCTGTTATCACATGATAAAGACGGCCGCCAATAATGCCGAAAATAACAGCCCAGATAGCAATATCAATAGACACATCTTTAGGTCCACCACGCTTCCTATATCGTCTATCAAGAACAAACCAGGCAGCAATAATGCCGATAATAATAAGAACAGCATAAGCTCGCAACGGAAAAGAACCGATATACCAGATGTTTTGTTGAGGCGAGGGAATGGATAAAATCATATCAACTCACTTTTCATTTTCGTGTATAGCTAGGTATAACATCGTGGCAGTTTCTTTCAAAGATTCAAGAGAATCAGACCAGGATTCATTCATAAGCGTTTTTACTAAGGCCGATCCTACAATAACACCATCAGCATAACTAGCTACATCTTTAGCCTGATGAGATGTTGAAACACCAATACCCAAGCACACATTATCGGCACCTGCCTCGCGTACTCTCTTAACAAGACCTCTTGCACGTTCATCCATAGCTACGCGAGTTCCTGTAACACCCATCGTAGAAGCAGCATACACAAAACCACGAGAAGCCTTCACAATTTTTTTTAAGCGTTCCGATGTCGATGTTTGTGCCGCAAGAAAAATGCGATCCAAATTGTAAGCATCAGATGCTTCATACCATAAACATGCTTCTTCAGGAACAAGATCTGGAGTAATAATACCAGCTCCTCCTGCATTATCTAAATCGCGTGCAAAATCTGTAAAACCATACTTGAACAAAGGATTATAGTACGACATCACTAATGGAAGAGCTCCAGAATCAGCACAGGCCTCAACAATAGAAAAAATATCACGTGTTCGAAAACCATGAGCTAATGATTCTTCAGTTGCTTGTTGGATCGTCAAACCATCCATAGTGGGATCTGAATATGGTAAGCCTATTTCAATAATATCAGCACCAGAATCCGCTAAAGTACGAACAGCCTCAATAGACTTTTCAACCGTAGGAAACCCTGCAGGTAAATAGCCAATAAAAGCAGTTGATTTTTTTACACGAAGAGAATCAAAAACATCTACAGTTCTCATAGTGTTCTCCCCTTTCCTTCGATGCCAAACCACTTCATAGCAGTTTGCACATCTTTATCACCACGACCTGATAAATTAACAAGAATAATAGGGGGCTCTTCTTCATTTTCTTCTGCCTTTTTTCCTATGCGTATTGCCCCAGCTAAAGCATGTGAAGATTCAATAGCAGGGATAATACCTTCTTCTTGTGTCAAAAGGCGGAAAGCTTCCATCGCTTCATCATCATTAATTGGAATATAAGTAGCCCTCCCAATATCAGAAAGCCAACAATGTTCAGGGCCAAGGCCTGGATAATCAAGACCTGCAGAAATAGAATGAGATTCTAAAGTTTGCCCATCATCATCTTGAAGAATATAAGAAACTGCACCTTGAAAGACCCCCAAAGATCCTGCATTAATCGAAGCAGCTGTTTTACCGGATTCAACACCCTCACCGCCTGCTTCACAACCGAACAAAGCAAAATATTCATCATCAAGAATCGCATTAAAAAGGCAAATCGCGTTCGACCCGCCACCAACACACGCAATAGCATAATCAGGTAGACGGCCGGTTAAATCAAGTACTTGAGCTCGCGCTTCTTCACCAATGATTTTCTGAAAATCGCGAACAAGTGAAGGATATGGATGTGGGCCCGCAGCTGTTCCAAACAAATAATTTGTTGTTTCTACATTAGTGACCCAATCTCGAAACGCCTCATTGATTGCATCTTTTAGCGTTTGAGAACCAGTAGTCACCGAAACAACATCAGCTCCAAGGAGTTCCATACGAGCAACATTCAAGGATTGACGCTCAACATCCTTAGCTCCCATATAAATTGTGCAGTCAAGCCCCAATAAAGCAGCCGCAGTAGCTGAAGCAACGCCATGCTGGCCGGCACCGGTTTCTGCAATAACGCGCGTCTTACCAACAGACTTCGTCAATAAAGCCTGACCAATAACGTTGTTGATTTTATGCGAACCTGTATGATTGAGATCTTCGCGCTTCAAAATAACGCGTGCATTACCGCAATGACGCGAAAACTTCGGCACCTCAGTAATGATTGAAGGGCGACCAGAGTATGTACGATGCAGACGATCTAATTCACTTTGAAAACTCGGATCATCTTTAAGGCGAAGCCACTCTTGAGTTAAATCATCCACTGCTTCCATAAGCGCTTCAGGTAAGAATTGCCCACCAAATTCACCAAAATAAGGCCCCGATTGAGAAGCTAAAGATTTTTCCGTATCTTTCATTATTTATTCCCCTGACCGATTTTTACCTGAGAAATTTGTTGAACAAAAGCATATGTATCATTAGACGTTACAAGAGATTCACCTACCAAGACTGCATCTGCACCGTGATATGCATAATAAGAAACATCTTCAAGAGTTTTTACACCAGATTCACCAACAAGTACTTTTTCTTCTGGAATAAACGGAGCTAAACGTTCAAAAGTTGTGATATCAACATCTAGAGTTTTCAAATTACGAGTATTCACACCAATAATATGCGCACCTAAAGCAAGTGCACGCTCAATTTCTTCTTCTGTGTGTACTTCTACAAGCGCTTTCATCCCTAAAGCATGAATAAGATCAAGATAAGATTTCAATAAAACATCATCGAGAGCTGCAACAATTAAGAGCAAAAAATCAGCACCATGTGCTCTAGCTTCCCATATTTGATAAGGATCAACTATAAAATCTTTTCGCAATACCGGTATCGACACGTTAGCGCGCACAGCATCAAAATCTGCAAGACTTCCATGAAAACGACGCTCTTCTGTCAAAACAGAAATTGCTGATGCACCAGCTTTTTCATATATAGAGGCCAATGCACCGGGATCATCAATAGAAGCTAATACTCCCTTTGACGGGCTTGACCTCTTACATTCTGTAATAAGAGAAATATAAGGAAAATGAGAGGAAAAATGCTTGACAACATCTATAGCTGGTTCTGCCAATACTGCTTGACGTTTTACTTCTTCCAAAGGAACAGATTCTTTCCGCCGTTCTATATCGTCACGAACGCCAAGAATAATATCTTCTAAAACACTCATGTTCTCTACTTTCTCTTATTTAACGTCACTACGGGTAAGAGTTTGAGCAATTCGAATGGATTGCATAACTGCTTCTGCCTTATTACGTGTTTCAATATATTCTGTTGTGGGAACAGAATCAGCAACAATGCCCGCCCCAGCTTGTATGTAAGCTATATTGTTTTTCATCATAGCCGTTCTAATAGCAATAGCTAAATCTGCATTTCCACAAAAATCAAAATATCCGACAACTCCACCATAAATTCCGCGTCTTACTGGCTCTAATTCATCAATCAAATCAATTGCTCTAGGTTTTGGAGCTCCCGATAACGTACCCGCAGGAAATGTTGCTTTCAAACAATCTACCGCAGTGTTTTTATCTTCCAATTTTCCTTCAACAGTGGAAGAAATATGCATAATATGAGAAAACTTTTTCACTTCCATAAAGGTGCGAACATTGACAGAACCAGGTTCACATACTTTCGATAAATCATTGCGCGCTAAATCAACAAGCATGACATGCTCACTTAGTTCTTTTTCATCTGACAGTAAGTCGTCAATTAATTCTTGATCTTCATCATCATTATTACCACGTGGGCGTGAACCAGCAATAGGGAACGTCGTTACTTTACCATCGCTGACCTTTACGAGAGTTTCTGGCGATGAACCAACAATAGAAAACTTGCCACCTTTACCATCACTCAAATTCAAATAATACATATATGGGGATGGATTCACAGAACGTAAAACTCTATATACATCAAGAGGGTGAGCATCGCAGGGTACATCCATTCGTTGAGATAAAACGACTTGAAAAACTTCCCCATCAGTAATGGCCTCTTTTGCAGACACGACGCTTTGTTCAAAAACATTTTGAGGAGTAACATGTCGAATATTTAATTCTCTATCATCTACGGATGTCATAGCGCCAAGAGACAATGGGATATGAAGAGAACTTTCCATAGATTCTATACGTTCTAAAGCAGATGCATATGCTTTTTCTGCACCCAATGATGTGTTATTCATATTGATTGCATTAGAAATAAGCCACACTGTACCTTCTCGCCTATCAATGGCCACAATGTCAGTTGCCAAACACATAACAGCATCAGGAATATCAACGTCTTTATTGGTTTCATGACGCAGATTCGGCTCCCAGTCATAAAGAGTATCCCAACCTAAAGCACCAACAAAACCACCAGTAAAAGGTGGATAATGAGAATCTGATGAACTATTAAGCGCACTAACAAGTTCAGTTAATACGTCGATTGGTTTTCCTTGAGTTTCAACACCTTCAACAAAGGTGCCCTCCCATTTTAATGCACCAGCTTCGCTAATGAGCTGAGCAACAGAACGCACTCCAATAAAAGACCATCTCGACATATGGTCAACTGTGTCAGCAGATTCTAAAATAAATGTACCTGTTCCTTTTGCAAGTCTTCGATAAATTCCAACAGGAGTCGGGTCGTCGACAAAAATTTTTTTCACTACAGGAATAACACGATGTGTTTTTGCCTTATCCATGAAATGCGAAAAATCAGGTTCAATCACTCCCCATCGTGACATCATGCCTCCTCTATAATTCCAGATACCGGAAGTTCACCGGCAGAAATGAAGCACGTACGAGCACCTGTATGGCATGCTCCGCCTTTCTGCTCCACTTTCACTAATAAGCAGTCTCCGTCACAATCGACATAGACATGACGCACTAATTGTATATGTCCAGAAGTATCGCCTTTACGCCAGTATTCTTGACGCGACCTCGACCAAAACCACACACGTCCCGTTGTAAGAGTTCTATACAATGACACACTATTCATATAACCAACCATCAAGACATCATTATTAACATTATCTTGAATAACTGCTGTTATAAGCCCAGCATCATCAAATTTCAGTTTCTTTTCTATCTCTTCAAACGAGTTTTCATCCATTATCATCACCGCACTTCATACCCGCTATTTCGCAAAGTAGTTTTTACCTCTTCAATGGAAAGAACACCAAAATGAAAGACAGATGCAGCCAAAATCGCATTCACACCCGTTTGAGCAATAGCAACAAAATCGTCTACCGTACCAGCACCGCCACTAGCAATCAAAGGAAGATGCGTATGAGAGCGAATCAATTGTGTCATTTCAATATCAAAGCCATCACCTGTGCCATCTGCATCCATGGAATTAAGAAGTATTTCGCCTGCACCGCGTTCTTCAGCTTCTTTCACCCATGAAACAACATCAATACCTGTTCCTTTGGTGCCCCCATGGGTGGTCACTTCAAAACCTGATGATGTAGATGTATCACCAGATACACGCCTAGCATCAACTGATAAAACAACAACTTGATTGCCAAAATGCTCAGCAATATCGCTAATAAGTTGTGGATTTTTAACTGCAGCAGAATTAATGCTGATTTTATCTGCACCAGCTTCAAGAAGAGTTTTCACATCATCAACACTTCTAATGCCTCCGCCTACGGTAAGCGGAACAAAAACTTCTTCAGCTGTGCGGCGCACGACGTCAAGCATGGTGCCACGTCCTTCTTGAGATGCCGACACATCAAGAAAAGTTATTTCATCTGCTTTATCTTCATCATAATGATGAGCTAAACCAACAGGGTCGCCAGCGTCCTTGAGATTCTTAAAATTAACGCCTTTCACCACGCGCCCATTTTTCACGTCCAAACATGGAATGATGCGCAATGCTACGCCCATAACTTTTCTCCCATCTCGACTTCTCTTTTGTACACCACTTTTTAGGTAAGTTCAAGACAATGAGCTTTCCTTCATTATTTTTGATCCATTTCTCTCATCAATTCTTCAAAATTTTCATCTTTTGTTGCAAAGGGATCTTTGAGAAGAATAGAACGTGTTCCCTTAGCTTCTAATAAACGAAGATTCATCCAATCAGTAACATAATCTTTACGTGTCTTCCATGCTTTGTCAATAAAGGCACCACGCAGAACAGCACGTGTTGTTTGTGGCGGGACACGCGTAGCTTCTTCAATTTTATCTGCGTCAACAAATGTTTTTAATAATCCTTGTTTTTCCATAGATGCACGTAAACCTGCAGATGTTACATCATGATAGGCAAGATTAAGACGCAATATTGCCGGATCGTTCCACTCGCGCAAAGATCTTTCTTTGTACCTGTGCAAAAGAAAATATTTTGCAGCCCAATCAATTTCTGCAGAAATAGACTGCCAATTTTCATTTTCTACTCCTACAAGTACCCGCTCCCACAGATCTATAAAATATTTATAATCATCGGAAAAATCAGCTTCATAACCTTTTTCTTTTAAGAAACTTAGTGTTTTCTCGTAGATAATACGCTGAATATCAAGAGCACAATACGAAGATGAAGATCCTTCAAGAGGTGTTTTTCCACTCATATCTTTACTCACGACACGTATTGCATCAACTGGATCTTTTAATGATAAATCAGGTAGTTCTCCCCCAGCATCAAACATCATAAGGATGAGATCAGTCATCACCACTTTTAGAGCAGTCGTTATCTGCGACATATTAGAATCACCAACAATAACATGCATACGTCGATAGTGATCCGAATCGGCATGCGGCTCATCACGCGTATTGACCATAGGACGCGTGCGCGTAGAAGCAGCAGAAATAGCATCAAACATTTGATCTGCACGAGCAGAAAACTCGTAATGCGCTTCGCCATTCTCGTTGACATAGATATTTCCAGCACCGCACACGATTTGACGCGTCACATAAAAAGGGATCATAGAGGAAATATGCGCACGAAAATTTCGTGATCGCCGTACAAGATAATTTTCATGACATCCATATGAATGACCATGACTGTCACTATTGTTCTTAAAAAGGTGAATCTGTGCTTGACTTCCTTCGCGAGCTAGCTCTTCATTAGCATCACGAACCATCTCAGAAAAAAGCATATCACCAGCACGGTCTTGAGCAATAAGATCACGTACATTATCGCATTCTGCCGTTGCATACTCAGGATGAGCACCCACATCTAAGTAAAGACGCCCACCATTAGGTAAAAATAAATTTGTTGAATGGCTTTTCTGCACAACAGGCCGAAACAAGAGTTGGGCAACTTCTTCAGCTGTTTTTACCTCATCTACATGCGGAGAAAAACATGTAAGACCATATTCCGTTTCAATGCCCATGATGCGGCGTATCATTGCCCGCCCTTTTGTACAAAACCTTCAATAAAAGATGTAGCATTCTTCTCAAGAACTTCATCAATTTCATCTAATAAGCTATCAATTTCAGCAAAATTAGCTTGCGAAGATACCTGAGGAATATCGGTTACTTCTTCTATTTCCTTTTTCCTATGAGGCGAAGCAAATTCTTGTGGCATAGTTACTCACTTTCATTTTCAGTAGTTGTATTTCCTATAAGTCTACGAATAAAATCTGTTATCGATGTACTGTCTTCCATGATTTTTCCTATAAGAGCACGCGTTGCTCTATCTGGATACATCAATGGAATACGTAAATATTTCTCTTTTTCTGGGAGCTCAACAACAAGAGAATTCCATCCCACACTTTTCACATATTGTCCATAACGGCGAATCAACACTCCTCGCAAAAAAGCACGTGTCGTTTCAGGTGGATTCATAAGTGCTTTTTCTACTTCTTCATATGGAAAAAAGCGATACACCTTGCCCTTTGCATCCAATTTTTCCACAATTGAATGAGAAGAACGTAAATCATGCCATTGCACATCAAACGCTTTGAGCCTATCACTATCCCAAGAAAGACCATCACGTTCCTTCATTGATAACAATAGTTGATATTTTGCCACCCATTCAACATAAGGAGCTGCATCAAAACTATCACCACTGAGCATATCAAGAATTTTTTTCCACCAAGAAAGTATATGCTGCACGTCCTCATCCATCTGCCGATGATGGGAATAAAAATCACAAAGAACACGATAATAATGCTTTTGAATCTCAAGAGCTGACATCTGCCTTCCATTTGTCATCACAACTCGAACTTGCAATGAGGGATCACGAGAAAACACATGAACAGCTTCAACAGGATCATCAATAAAACACGCATCCAATTCCTGAAGTGATGTACTTTTTTCCAGAAAACCAAGAAGCAAAGAAGTAACACCAATTTTTAAGAATATTGACATATCAAACTGATTGGCGTCACCTGTAATCACATGTAGACGACGATAAAGAGATTCATCAGCATGCGGTTCATCGCGCGTGTTAATAAAAGGACGATCAAAGGTTGTTTCCAAGCCTACGTCGTTTTCTATATAGTCTGCACGTTGAGAAATCTGAAAACCGATACCTTCAGATTTTTGCCCACGCCCGACGCGCCCTGTTCCACACATAATAAAACGCGTAGCAAAAAAAGGCGTCATATATTTAATAATGGTAGAAAAATCCACTTTGCGTGATACTAAAAAATTTTCGTGTGCTCCATATGAAGCACCTTTACCATCAACATTATTTTTATAGATAACGATGTCTCTGCCTTGACGATGTAAAAATTCCATTGCTCTTTTCATAAGAGCATCACCTGCTCTATCATAAAGAACAGCTTGATATGCAGAAGAAAACTCAGGTGAAGAGTATTCGGGATGAGCATGATCAACATAAACACGAGCACCATTAGCAATAACGGTATTTAATGCGCGCGGACGCTTCAAAGCCTCAACATCCGATGCAGACAATTGTTGCAATAATACACTTTCATCACCCGAAGGAGCCAATTCATCTGGGTTGTCAGTAAGTTGCGAAGGATGAGCCATACCTCTATCTATAGAGAAACCACGAGCATCTTGCAATGGGGATTCACCATGAAAATCCCAGGGAATAACACCGTGCCCACCAGTGACATCATCTAATTCACTCACAGCTTCAACTATCGCGCTCGATAGTTCAATAGCGTTTGCATATGGTTGACCAACTTCGATAACACCATATTCTGTTTCAATTCCACAGATACGTTCACCATGCATATTAGATGAGTCCTCCATGAACTTTCATATCCCCCAAATCGTGTTCTTCTTGATAATCTTGAGAGTATAACAAAGACGATTCATTGATATTTTCTTTCACATCTACACGAAGAGGCTTAACAGATATCACTTTGACACCAAAATGCCTACCATTGACACGAACCCAATCATCTGGATTAGAAATAGAATTGATGGACTCAAAATCACTACGCTCATCGTCAACTGCCTTCAGCAAATGTCGCAGATGTAAACCCTTGTGGCCATTATCAAGATACTCCTTAATTGCATATCTTTTCGCACGCGAAACAATGCCTTCTAACATAGCACCTGAAACAAAATCAGAAATATACAGCTTTTCTTCTTTACCGTTTGCATATGTCACTTCGATATATTCATTCATAGGTACGCGCGCAAAAATATCAGCAACCAGCTCATCTATTAATGCTTTATGAGGATCATCAACAGTGCATGACCTACGATATTCTTCAGACAAAGGAAGATCGCGAGTAATATATTTTTCTAAGATATCCTTTGATTCTTCGTAACCTGGACGTTCGATGCGAACTTTAACATCTAAACGACCAGGACGCAAAACAGCAGGATCAATCATATCTTCACGGTTTGATGCTCCAATAACGATCACATTATCCAATTTTTCCACACCATCTATTTCAGCAAGGAGCTGTGGAACGACAGTTGTTTCAACGTCAGAAGATATACCAGAACCACGCGTACGAAATAGTGCTTCCATCTCATCAAAGAAAACAACAACAGGAACACCATGGGAAGCTCGATCTCGCGCACGAGCAAAAATTTCACGAATCTGGCGTTCCGTTTCACCAACATATTTATCTAAAAGCTGCGGCCCTTTAATATTAAGAAAATATGGCGCAGCCTTCGCTTTTTCATTTACTTGATAAGCATGAGCTGCCAAAGAAGTAGCAACTGCCTTAGCAATCAGAGTTTTACCGCAGCCAGGTGGACCATAAAGCAAAATACCTTTTGGAGGTTTCAAGCCATATTCCCTGTATAGTTCCGGACGCAATAAAGGAAGTTCGATCGCATCCTTTATATGTTCAATTTGCGATGCTAAACCACCAATATCTTCATATTGCACCTGTGGATTTTCTTCCAACATAAGATGTTCAACATCGGGACGCTCAATAATATCGACAATGAAACCTGAGCGCATATCAGCAATAACAGTATCGCCTACCTTCACATCCTGAGAAGAGATATGACCAGCGATACGCATAACATGCGATTCATCCGGATGAACTTTAACAAGTGCACGCTCACCTTCCATCAACATTTCAATATGGACCATTTGACCAATGTTTTCTGGAATCCCAGGAGCAACAACAAGAAGCTGATCATTGAGGCATACATCCATACCTGCATACAGCCTATCTGCATCAACACGTGAAGAAAGAGAAAGATTCATCTTTCTATTACCAACTAAAGCATCTACAGTACGATTATTCTTGACTTCAATGATAGTGGCAAAAGACATCGGCGGCGATGTTAAAGAAGCAAGTTGTTCGCTCATCTCTTCAATACGTGAACGCGCTGCATAAAGAGATTTCGATAGACGTTCATTCTTTTGTTCCAATGAGACGATCTCTTGACGTAATTGAGTAGTTGTATATTCCCCGTTATCCACAAATAATGATTCTAATTCTTTTAGAGATCAAAAACTGTATGTACTCACTATTCTTTACGTAATTCCTTTTCAATGCGTTCACTTACTTCACGAAAACGTTCTCCTCGACCAACATGCCCTGTTTCTTCCACATCAGAGCGCAACGCAACATCTCTGCGAACTTTACGTAACTTCTTAGGAGATATCGTGTGCACATCAAAATCCTCTTCTTCCCACTGCATAGATGAGCTATACGCCAATTTAGCAGGACGCGACTTTTTGACTAGCGGTTGTACGCCTTGCGCCATTCGTCGTGTTTGAACAAGAAATCCAGTATGAGCAACCATTCGATGATCAGGACGAACAGACAATCCTTCTAAATGCCACGTGCGCACTAATGTTTCTGAGGCTTGAGGGTCAGTAAAATAGCCACTTTCTCTTAACGTCTCCACCAACCGAGACATTTGCGTTGTTGTGGCAACATAAGCTAAAAATACGCCACCAGGGCGTAGTAGACGCGCAGATTCCTCAATCATATTCCATGGATCTAACATGTCATACACAACATGATCGAAGCTATTCTCGTTAAAATCTTGAGCAATATCTTTCGCATCACCAATCGAAAGATTCCATGGCAATTGTGCATCTACCCCAAACCATGATTGGACATTCGCCTTAGCTATTTCAGCAAATTCACTACGCAATTCAGCCGAATAAACACGTCCGTTTGTTCCAACAGCATTCAAAAGCGCAATCGTCAATGCACCTGAACCTACACCAGCCTCATAAACACGTGCCCCTGGAAAAATATCTGCCATATAAGTAATTTGAGCAGCATCTTTAGGATAAATAACTGTTGCTCCACGAGGCATCGATAAAACATAATCACTCAAAAGTGGGCGAAAAGCAACAAAAGAACGCCCATTACCAGCATCAATAACACTGCCTTCACTTTGCCCAATAAGATCATCATGATCAAAAGAACCACGAGAACTATGAAAATGTCCACCGATAGCTAAAGTGACAGTATACATACGGCCCTTTGAATCCGTTAGTTGAACTCTATCGCCAGGACGAAAAGGACCACGCCTATGATTATTGTTCATTTTTATTTTCTTTCTTATAAAAAGTCAAAGGAATAACGCACTCCATCACTTGTGATAAGAATTCCATACTCACTTCAGATAATGAACGTACATGATGTACACCTTCATATGAGGGAACCGATGCAACACATGGAACAGATATAACATGCATTCCTGCATGAATAGCCGATCGTAAACCAGTGGAAGAATCTTCAATAACACAGCATTTTTCAGGAGAAACATCCAATATATCCGCAGCTTTCAGATACGGATACGGATGAGGCTTCTCTTGTACGCATGCATCCCCAGTAACAACAGCAGAAAAAACATTATGAGGTGCATTCGCCACAATAACATCAGCAATTTTCTTCCACGAAGCCGTCACTAAACCAACGCGAACAGATGACCTGGCTAATGACAGGAGCAATTCATAAGCACCTGGCATCCACTGAACACCTTGCCTTAACAGAATTTTTTCTACATTATCAACAAGATTCTCTGTAAAAACATGTGCAGTCATAGGTAAAGAATATTCATCTACAATACTTTGGGATGATTGACATAAAGAGGCACCAATATATTTTTCTGCTATACCTGCCGTCCACGTAACTCCAAAAGGCTTAAGCACAGCTAATTCTGCTTGAAACCATGCCTGCTCTGTCTGAGCTAACGTGCCATCTAAATCAAAAAGAACTGCTTCAGGAAGCATGCTACCTCTCTTCTATGCTGAAGCTGTCACAGAAATCAAACCAGCAGCCGCTAAAACAACAACGATAATAGCCACAATAATACGATAATAAACAAATCCCATATAAGTCTTCGAAGAAACAAGCTTTAAAAACCACACAATAACAAAATAACCTACTACAAACGAAACAATAACACCAACAAAGGTAGGAATAAGTGGCAAGTTCCCCGTACCAACATACTTAACAAATTCATATAGACCTGACATCAGCACAGCAGGAATAGCCATCAAAAAACTCATGCGCGCTGCAGCTTCACGTGTGTACCCAAGTAACAAACCAACCGTGATCGTCCCACCAGAGCGAGAAACACCAGGAATAAGTGCCATGGCTTGCCCCAAACCATAAAGAAAACCATCTTTGAGGGTAATTTCTTCCAATTTCTTCATACGCACCGAATAAGAATCAGCCAAAGCGAGAAATACAGCAAAAATCCCTAATACAAAAGCAACAATATAAATATTACGAAGATTTTTTTCAATAACATCATCAAACAACAAACCAAGAATTCCTATTGGTAGAGTGCCAATAATGACAGTCCACCCCAGACGTACATCTGGATCAGATTGTTCAACTGGATTTTTCCACGAGAACCATGGTATCGCACGGAACCATCGAGAAATAATGCGCCATATATCCTTAGCGAAATACACAATAACAGCTGCTTCAGTGCCAATTTGTATCACTGCCGTAAAAGATGCACCTGCATCTCCCCAACCCAAGAGATCACTAATAATCCGTATATGTGCAGAAGAAGAAATAGGTAAAAACTCCGTTAATCCTTGCACAATACCAAGAACAATAGCTTCAATAATTCCCATACACATAAGCATAGACTTTGAAAAAGCTTTCACCTATGTATCCCTATATTACTCTTATCATTATGAGAGAAAGCACATCATGACTACTATTCCACTACAATACTCAGTATCCCTATTGAAAGGAGCCAAAGATGGCCCATACACCGTATCGTACCTACCTCAAAGAACATGACATCCCTTCGCAGTGGTATAACCTACGCGCAGACATGCCCAATAAGCCTGAGCCAATGCGCTTACCTAACGGCGAAATCGCTACTTTCGATGATGTTCGTCCAGTCTTTGCAGATGAATTAATCAAACAAGAATTTGACGATACGACACAATATATCGATATACCTGAAGGTATTCGAGAAATGTACAAGGTCTACCGACCAAGTCCACTATGCCGTGCATACAATCTTGAAAAAGCTCTAGGGACACCTGCTCGCATCTATTACAAATTTGAAGGCAATAACACTTCTGGATCTCATAAGCTTAATTCAGCATTAGCACAAGCTTATTATGCTGATAGGCATATTTTCGTTGA
>JAGBKC010000104.1 GCA_017934115.1 Actinomycetaceae bacterium
GATAGAAATCCGATAAACCAAAATCACGTAGAACAGAAAGGAAGAAATTAATAAGTTTCGTAATTTCTTCTTCAGCTTGATCAGGTGTGCAATACGAATGCGAATCATCTTGAGTGAAACCACGCAAACGGGTCAAGCCATGAACAACGCCTGATTTCTCATAACGATAATCATGCCCCATTTCAAAGAAACGCAAAGGTAATTCTCGATACGAACGACCCCGTGAGCGGAAAATAATATTATGCATCGGGCAATTCATAGCTTTCAGATAGTATTCATTGCCTTCTTTTATGCGATTACCCTCGTCATCATATTCTTCATCTGCCAGCATAGGAGGAAACATCGTATCAGAATAATATGGTAAATGGCCCGATGTATAGAAAAGCGACGACTTAGAAATTTCGGGTGTATGAACAAAATCAAAACCCGCTTCAATATGACGCTCAGTGACGTACTTTTCAATTTCATGTCGAATAATGGCACCTTTAGGATGAAATACCACTAAACCTGCGCCAATCTCTTCAGGAAATGAATAAAGATCCAATTCAGCACCTAGCTTACGATGATCACGCTTTTCAGCTTCCTCAATACGCTTCTGATATTCCACAAGTTCATCTTTTGTTGGCCAAGCGGTACCATAAATACGTTGTAAACCATCATTTTGCTGATCACCTCGCCAATACGCAGCAGAAGATTTCGTTAACGCAAAACCGTTGCCAATAAGTTTCGTATTGGGCAAATGAGGGCCTCGACATAAATCTTTCCAAACAACAGTCCCGTCTCGACGAACGTTATCATACATAGTCAAAACAGAACCGCCTACTTCCACTGAAGCACCATCAGCATCAGAAGGACCTTTTAAAGTAACAAGTTCAGTTTTATAAGGCTGATTCTTTAATTCTTCACAAGCTTGTTCATGCGTCACTTCACGGCGAACAAAATGTTGACCTTCTTTAACAATACGCTTCATGCGTTTAGTAAGATCTTTTAATAATTCTGGCGTCACTGCATCAATATTGCCGAAATCATAGTAAAAACCATCTGTGATGAATGGACCGATTCCCAAATTAACATCTGGGAAAACCTCTTGGACTGCTTGAGCTAAAACATGAGTAGTGCTATGGCGCAATATATTCAAACCATCTGGCTCTGATATCGTTACTGACTCGATAGCAGAATTATTTTCAAAAAACGATAACGGCGTATCCAAATCAAAAAGTTCGCCATTAACTCGCAGAGCAATTATCTCTTTTTTATCCTGAAAATAGGAAATTCCCGTCACATCTTCATCAACAGATACATTCTTACCATCAATAACCAACGAAACGCTCACGCATAACTCCTCTTGTACAATCATGAGAGAATCTCACAACAACTGAACATTTTAACAAAAAAACCGCTGGAAAAAAAGAAATAAAAAAGTGGGCGATACTGGGATCGAACCAGTGACCTCTTCCGTGTCAAGGAAGCGCGCTCCCGCTGCGCCAATCGCCCTTTGCGAGGTGGGTACGGGATTCGAACCCGTGTATACGGCTTTGCAGGCCGCTGCCTCGCCTCTCGGCCAACCCACCGTATGATCTGAAATCAGATACTGAGCGGATGACGGGACTCGAACCCGCGACCCTCACCTTGGCAAGGTGATGCTCTACCAACTGAGCCACATCCGCATTTTGCAGTAGCAACTGCAACAGGGAATATATTACGCATAGACAGAAGCGTTTGTCCAATGTTTTAAGTGAGGTACATGCCACGTTACAAAAATCCCCCATTTCATCCCTTCATCATGTACCCTTTTTGTTTGTTCATATCTATGGGCGGTTAGCTCAGTGGTAGAGCGCTTCGTTCACACCGAAGAGGTCGCCGGTTCGAACCCAGTACCGCCCACAGTTTTACGTCTTATCTTTGTTCTCCAACTGTTTTCCATACGTCAGTTGGTACCGTCGATATATGAACATCCAAATGTGGCAGCTTATCCTCTAATGCTTCTTTCATCAATGTTAAAAGCGGCCACTCACTAGCCCAATGCGTTGGACAAATAAGTGCTGCTCCTCCATTCCATATATGATCACTAGCAGGATGATGACGAATATCTGCAGTAATATATGCATCAACTTTTTCGCCCTGAAGATGAGACAAAAATGAATCACCGGCTCCTGAACAAATAGCAACTCTCTCTATCATTGCATCATCATCACCAGCATACAAAACACCTGCAGGAGTAGAGGGCAACACAGAAGATACACGCGCAGCAAAATCCTTCAACGATACAGGTGACATCACATTACCGATACCACCGATCCCCGTTACCGCATCTAACGGACGTTCTATATTGACATCTAATAACTGCGCTAAAGCCTGTGTTGAATGAACAATGTCAGCATTCGTATGCGCACTAAAAAGATGAATATTGTTTGACAGTAATGTCATTATCCATCTTCCCTTTGCCGTATCGCTTGTAATGGCGTGCGTGCCGCGTAGTAATAGAGGATGATGGGTAATGAGCATATCTACACCACGGTCAATAGCCTCATCAATCGTCACTTCACATGGGTCAACAGCAAGAAGAACAGAAGAACAAGGAGCACTGTAACTTCCCACTGATAATCCAACGCGATCCCACGACTCAGCAAGATCTTTTGGGTACAACCCGTCTAAAACATCAGTAACTAAACCAACTGTGTATGTCATATAGACAGCGTATCAAAACTTTTACTACTATCTACAAATAAGAATTAAAAACGAGGCGGCGCACTACCACTAGCTGGACTCCAATGTAACTCACTTGCAAAAGCCTCAGAAGGAGCAGGAGGTATACCATCAGGATTAGGAAGATCATCTAAGTCAACATCGGGCACCGGAGGGATTTCATCTATCTCATTATTATCATCTAAGGAAATACCTTCTTGTTTGGCTGCAGTAGAAGAAGAAGTTGAAATACCAGATTCAATACGATAGGAAAAATAATTGATCAATCCACACCCAAGAGACCACGCAAAGAAAGTTCCTATTTGAATTTTTGCCGAAGTATCAGCAAAATGCCCCAAGAAAATTGTGAGCACAAAAAAGAAAGCAGAACCAAAAAATAAACCTGTAATGATGTGAGACATTGTTACATTGTCTTCATCGCGAAATACGATAGCTACAGTGCCAGCAGCAACCAACAACAAAGCACCAAGCCCCATAACCACAATACCATCTGGCAAAGCACCACCAGCATTGTTATAACTTGTAAGAACAGCGGAAATCACAAGAGATGCTATTCCTATAGAGACAATTCCAAGAATCATCTTCCACATTTTCATTTTTTCCCTCTTTCCTTTTTAAAATCTAGGTGGCGCTGACGACTTATCATCCCATTGCGGTAAAGGCGTGCGCAAACGTTTTTTATAGTCATCCTGTCGGCGTTTATGCTCATCGCGTTCACGTGCCTCACGTTTCTGTTCATCTAAGCGAATACGAGAACGCCATATACCTATTAAGCGAAGACAATAATAAAAGAAAAACAAAAGGACAATGACAAATAAAAGAATATAGTATTCAAATGCTTGGTACTTAAAGACATCAGAATCATATAAAGAAAAAAAAGTAAGAGTTGATACCGCATATAAAATAACAACAGTCACCATAAAAGGAAGTCTGCTCTCAATATCATGAAATAAAAGCACTAATAAACCCGCAAGAAACATACACACTCCCAATACGAAGAGTTGCATAGTTCCAGTTAAAGATTGGCCTCCAACATCATAAATACCATAAATGTATGTTGCTGAGCTCACCACATACATTGCAATAAGAAGAGATAAGCTTGCAATGCCTAGGCGAACAATTTTAAGCATGTCCATAATGTATCAACTCCTTGTACACATTATACATCTAGCGCTACCCTATCAAGAAAACTCATCTATCTCACTTATCATAACTTCATATTATGACGTAATTTTTCTATTAGCTTATTAACTTCACCTTTCAAAGCATCAGGTGACGAGAAATTATTTGTGATGACATAGTGGCATATTCCCTCGATCTCCTTATTAGAGGGTTGCGTTCTCATTCGAGCCAGAGCATCATCTTTTGACATGTTCCTTTTTAGAATCAGACGTTGCAAACGAATAGATTCGTCAGCCACAACCCCTACATTCACATCAGCCCATTGTTCTCGCGATGAGCCATACAATAGAGCTAGTTCTACCACTACAATGGCATGTGGATCTGTCTTATAGCTTGCAATAACGTCATCGCACGCTCTCCACACAGCCGGATGAATAATTTTTTCCACACGGCGGCGTGCCTCATCATCATTAAAAATAAGAGATGCCATTTTCTTTTTGTCGACATTTCCTGCTCTATCTAAAATTTCTGGAAACATACAACTCAGCTCAGCATATACATGCGTCCCTCTGTTGAGAAGTTCTTTTGAAAGTTCATCCAAAGAAATCACATGAGCGCCTTTTTCTTCCATAAAATGAGCAACAAGAGATTTACCACTGCCAATATTTCCAGTTAAACACACAGTCAACATGAACTTCTCCTTTTTTACTACACATACTTTACATAAATACCCACAATTAAGCACCTTCAACATGACTTATATACAAAAACTTGCTTTCACCTGCCTATACACAAATAAGCCATCCCTAATCGTCCCGCATTGCACACACATTTTTATTCTATCCTTTTAATAAGTGAAGGAGGTTATCATGACACAAACAACCATTGATTGCACATCAACTACATGTGCATATAACAACCACGGGTGCACAGCATTAGCTGTCACAATTGGTGGAAACACAAAAGAAGCAACATGTTCTACTTTTATTGCTCTTGATATGCGTGGTGGATTACCAACAGCTGATGGGCATGTAGGAGCATGTCAACGTATTGATTGCAAACACAACAATGAACTGATGTGCGAAGCACCAGAAATCATTATTACAGGAAATACAGCTCACTGCACTTCCTACGAAGCAAGATAAATCAGTTTTAGC
>JAGBKC010000105.1 GCA_017934115.1 Actinomycetaceae bacterium
GGTTTTTGATCGGCGTATTTAATAGATTTGCCTTCGCCGCCGTTATGAGGTGGCACAAAGTTTTCTTCATAGGGGAGCGACGGGTCGCAACGTACACCGTAATAGTTTTGCACGCGGCGTTCTGTTGGCAGGCCGTTATCGTCCCAACCCATTGGGTAAAAAACGTGTTTGCCTTGCATGCGTTGATAACGAGCAATGGTGTCGGTGTGAGTATAAGAGAAGACGTGGCCAATATGTAGTGAACCCGAGACGGTAGGAGGAGGCGTGTCGATGGAGTAGACATTCTCACGTGTGCAGTTAGGGTCAAAGGCGTAAGTCTGATTTTTATGCCATGTTTGGGTGATTTTATCTTCTAAGCCTTCGAGAGCTGCTTTTTCAGGTACGTGCACCTGCTCTTGTAATTGCTGAGTTTCACTATTCGTCATGATGTATATTTTTGCATGTTTTTCTGTCTATGTAATGAAATAAAGGCTTTTCATGATGTTTTCACATCTTATTTTTTAACGTCTTTGTAGTTAGGTGTATGTTTCTAGTTGCCTGTGAGGAATCTATAGTTGTTCTATGTGTATTGCTATTGTGTGTGCACGCGAATTGAATTGAAATATAAATGTCAATGGTGTTATAGGCAATGGTTTTAATACTCCTGATGCATAACAGAAAGTACATACAGAGGATAGTAAAAGCTGTTCTCTTGTGTCAGTGATATGTCGTTATTTCGGCTATTTTTTGCGTTAATGGATAAACTATGCAGAATTATGAAAAACAAGATTTATGGATATGTGAGAGTATCCAGCGCTGATCAGAACGAAGATTGACAGAAGATGGCCTTAAAAAAAAAGATAAATGTTCCGGAGAAGAATATCTATATTGATAAACTCTCTGGAAAGGATTTCAATAGACCACAATACAAGAAATTGGTACGAAATCTACAGTCAGGTGATCTTCTATATATCCTCAGCGCAGAATTGGTATTGCATATTCTATCGTTTGTAGCGCAGTCGGAGGGAGAAAATATTAGAAAGCGACAGTAGGAATGTATAGAGGCAGCGAAAGTAAAGGGTGTGAAGTTTGGAAGACCATCGCTTCTTTTGCTGAGAAATAAATTGGAAATGTGTACTTTTACAATGCTGATAAGGACTGCGCCTATTTTTACGACAAGAAAAGATTGTTGTTTGAAATGGCAGAGAATTTGAGCAAAACTAAGGATGTATGTATTAGAGTGGTATATTATTTGTAAAAGTTACACTTGTAAAAAGTACCATTAATAAGGAAAATTTTATGGAAACTATAATGTATGTTACATCTTTACTAACTTTTTATATTAAGGGTGAAATAAAGATTGAGCAAAACTTTATCATCTTTAAGATTCCGAATACGTTACTGGGACTGATTCCGTTTGGGAAAAAAGTGGATAGGTATCCGATCGATTCGATTGCTTCCATTTCAACAAACTTTGACTTGAAACTTGGAAAGCTTATTCTTGGAATTATTGCGGCAATAGCGTCTTTTTATCTGATGTCCGAGTTTAAGTTTAATTCTTTAGTTGGAGGGCTAATTGTCTTATTTCTTGCAGTAAATTGGATTATCGATGCATTTGAAACTAATTTGGTTGTAACTACCACTGCGGGAGAAGTGAAGCTTATTGATTTCTTAATTTTTGAAAAAAACAAAGCCGAACGTGCTACACAGCAGATCAGGATGATGATTTCCAACAGATTATCTGATACAAATGTTAGGGAGCAGACCGACAGAACTGTGGATGCAATCAATAACAATAAGTTTTAATAATATGAAGAAGTAAAAATTGATTGAAGTAATAGTGATTTGTATTGGTGAAAATGTGTGTGAATAAGAATTTGACTTTAGTTATGGTGTTGCTTGGTCAGTTCAAATGGAGAAAATATTGATGTTTTCATTCCGTCATTTATTAGTGAATGATAGATAACGATTACGGTATTTTTTTTGTTGGAAGAGTTCGGCGAACTCTTCCAACAAAATTCAATGAATCTAAAATGTTTTGCTGAAATAATTCTGTTTTAGTGTTTCGCGTCTGATAAGTGTTAGGGGTAGTGAAGTGTGTATATGGGAAGAGAAACATGTACACATTATAGTTGATGAAAAGTTCTTAAAGTTTCTTGTGGAAAAGCATTGCTTGCGAAAAGAATTTCGATTCCAATGATATGACCATTATTGTCCATATCAATATTCATTTCATAGGTGTTATCGTTGTTTTGTGTTGGTGTAATACATTTAAGAAAATATACTGGTTCAGCATGTGGTAGAAATTCTATATAAGCACAATCTGCTACCGAGTCGTATGTAATGTTCATCTTCTTATCCTTATGTATATGCGAATGTGCATTTTCTTTATATATGTTAGTTGCATATTTCTTTTGTGGTAGAGATGATGATGTCTTTTTCGTGCATAATGCGTTCGATAGTTTGCTTTTCGATGGCGCGTATGTAGTTTTCCATGTATTCCCAATCAGGAATATAACCTTCCTCGTGATATGTGCATTCTGTGTCAAGTATTGGTTCTTCTGAGTGATCGACTTTTATGGGTAGACTGAGCAGTGATTCGTTAAAATTTTTATCTACATCTCGTATCAATACAGATTTGAGTAATTTTTGGAGTTTAAGTAGGTGTACTTCGAAGTAAAGAAAGTTTTTAGTTACCATATGGGATGTTGGTATTAATTTTCGCACAAATTGGCCTGCATACCATGGTTTTTCTCTGTAGAAAGGTGTTAAGTTCATTAATTCGAGTGAAAACGTGTGCGCTTCATTGAGGCTGTCAGATTCAATAAAACCGGTTGTTTCGATAATACCTCTGTTCATAGTAGATCTGGTTACATAATCGTAGGTATCATTTGATATATTAAGATCTTCTTTGTTGTGACTTGAAGTTTTTTCTATTGTAAAAAATTTTGATGTTAGAAATTCGGCAGTTGTTGTTGCCCCCCCGTCTAAAGCAGATTTTTCTGCCGGGGTCAGGGTAGTGTCAGTGAGGCCTGCTGCCTGTAAGTAGGCTTCCAGCTCGCGGATGCGCTCGGCTTCCAGCTCGCGGATATAGTTCTCCATGTATTCCCAGTCAGGAATATAACCTTCCTCGTGATATGTGCATTCTTGGTCTTGCACTGCCTCGCCTGCGCTATCTACTAGTACAGGAAGAGCAACTTCGTCGTTACTTACATTTGTGTATCCAGCTTTATTTGTCCAACTTCGTCCATTACGTATTGTTTTATTTATGCATGCTGCAAGATATAAACCTACTTCTTGACTGGGTATTGTAAAATTTCGTACTTTCACTGCATAAGAATCTTGAAGAACAGCAAAATCGTTTGGTTGGTAAAATGTTGCCCCAGTATTTGCGCCATTTGCTGAAATTGAAATAACATTGTTTAAAATTGTGGGGCATATCGAAGATGGTGCATATCTAGCTAAGCCCTGATTGTTTATTCCTGCTGTTAAAAGAGGCAGCGTACATTCTGGCGTTTTATGTTCAGGGAAATCTTTTGCTTTATATTTTATAGACTTTGTTTTTATTTTTTCGAAAACATTTTTGAAAATAAATTTTTCAAAGCGTGGTGTTGAATCTAGCATTTTTACGCTTCACTTCCTTGAATGTGTGTTTCACCAACCGTCATTTCGCCGCGCAAAATAGCTCCGACTTTCCATGCGAGGTAGTCGCTAACAGTTGTGCGAAAATCTTCTTCAGTGGGGGTCGTGTCATATATTTTGTGTTGTTGTACCGTCCAGTCGTTACCCTCAAGGCTTATACAATCGCGAAAAACTTGTTCGCCTTCATGATAAAAATCAGTTTTCTTTTTGCGCCCCAGCACAATATCAACAATTTCCTTGTAGCGTTCGTGTGCATGATCGGTATCACGCAGGTTTGTTTCGGCACTGGCTTTTTTACGATTTTGACGTGTATAACCATCTTCGCTCATATCGATAAAAATAACTTCGTTTTCGCTATTGTGGGCAACACCTGCATCGAACAGATAAATAGCTGTTTGCACTCCCGCCTTACCACTGAAAATGTCAGCCATATGGATAGATGCTTTTAATGTATTGTTTTCAAGAATGCGTTTCGTATATGGCAAACCATTACCGCTGCCAGCATTTTCTTTAATAAGAATAGCTGCGCGCCCGCCTCGCTCCATACGTGAAAGTGCTTTTTCTACAAAATTAAAACCGTTACCAGGTGCGCTATATGGCGGGTTAAGCAAAAAAACAGTAGCAGGGAAGGTTTTTCCTTTTTGAGTGCCTTGTTCGTATGTGCCATCCCAATTCATAGAATTACCATGCAAAATATTGGCGCTGCCATCACCCATAAGAAGCATGTTCAAAACAGCCATAATATACATGGTGGGCAAAATTTCTATACCAATGAGCTGCTCTGATCGTATAAGTGTTTTCTTTTCTTCGCGCTTGGTAAGGTCTGAAATTTTTTCTGCGTCATCAAGCATAAGTTTCATTGCAGAAACAAGGAATCCGCCCGTGCCTAAAGCATAATCCCATATGTAATCATCTTTTGTGATGTTACACATCTGTGCCATTGCATCTGTTACATAGCGCGGTGTCAAAACAGCATCATTTTGTTTATCACTTGAAAGTGAAGAAATCCAGCTTGTGAGAACATTGAAAAGCTTGCCGGTAAAATCAATAAAACCGCTTTTTGACGGGTCGAGAAAAGGAATAATATTATGACGCACTGTTGTGTAAAGACGCTTTAATTCTGTTTCACCATTTTCAGGAGTATCGAGCATGCGTGTAAAATTCTTGCGCATTTCACTCATCACAAGTTCGCGCTTTTCTTCAGGAAGATGCTTGTAATTCAAATAATCATCAACGGATCGAAGGATAATATGGGCGTCAGAATCACTACTATCTGGGTTTCTGCCCTCAAGTTTTGATATTTCTAAAGAAGGTTTTAATACCTTAAGGTTCCCTTGATTATCTGTTTGTGTAATGGAAAGACCTGCAATAATGAGCCCGCACGATAAAATGAGCCGACTTTCTGCTGCTGTAGATTTTTATGCATAGCCTCATTGAGGGCGATAAGTGAGTTTTCAATAGTGTTCTCACGTTGCTTCGTAAGTGTGGTGCGTTCACTTTCAGTTAATGAAAGCAAACGTAATTTTTCTTGTAATGAATGAAGAAAGTTTGCCGAAAGATATGAAAAATCAAAATTGTCTATACGTATGGGCTCTTGTAAATTACCTGATGAGACATACCAGGCTGAAATTTCTGGATGTTTCCATGTAGAAGACGATTGAAAGTTTTGTTCGTCGTCATTAACTCCAATAGCAATAACATGAGTGTAACTTGTGGTATTTTCTAAAATGGCATGAGCATAATGTACTGCCCCATTAGCGGCGTAATCATTGATATTTTTCCATAGAGGACTGCCTGCATTTTTTCCAGATGTCTGTATGTTGTGTAGTTTATTGTGTGTATCAAGTTTTTCCAGCTTGCCTTTTGATCCTTTGACCTCAATCATGACGGGTATATGATTCCCATTGGGCAGCTGAATAAAACATTGAATATCTGGCATATTGCGCCCTGTGCCACCTTGTTTGCTAGGTGCTGTTTTTAAAGCATTATCAATTTCTTCGTTGATGGCTTCAGTTTTGGAAAATGTGCGAACGTGGTAGCTTTTGAGAGTGTCTTTCACCCAATCTTCAACTTTTTCTTCAATGCTTGCCACTTACGCCACCGCCTTTGGGGCATAAATGGTGAGAAGTGAGCTATGGTTTACTCTCTCTCTCTCTCTCGTGCTATGGCAGGTTAATATCATGATGTTCTCTCTTTGTTCGCATTATTGGAAGGTAACATGAGCAAGTATAGCGATGAAAATATGCAAAAAAGTGACATAGGTTTTGCAACGAAAAGAATGTGAGAAAGAAAATGTAGTGTTTTTTCTTTCTATGTGCGGTTTATTGCGTCCTTGTGAGTTCGTGTGGAAATGGGCAAAGCGGTAAAAAATTTATAATTATTACATTAGGATAACGTTTGTCAGTCAATGCTGATAACAAGAAAGGTGACGCGTGAAATTTATTGGCTACTACAATAAGTCAGTTATTTTGACATATATCAGTGTGTTAAGCGCTGTGTGTGGTTTGTTTTTCGCTTTTGAACATCAGATGAAATACGGGCTTTTGGCACTTATGGTCTCTGGTGCCTGTGACCTTGTTGATGGCAGCGTTGCGCGGCGTTGTGAGCGAAGTGAAAAGCAGGAAAATTTTGGCATACAACTTGATTCTTTGGCTGATACTGTTGGATTCTTAGCCCTTCCATCAGCTCTTTTATTGTCGCTAGAGGGGAATCCATATATCACTATACCTGTGCTTGGCCTTTATTGTGTTATGGGTGTTGTCCGTCTTGCGTGGTTCAATGTGAGCGCCTCAAGTGCGCCAAAAGCTTTTCAAGGTTTACCCGTTACTCAAATAGCTCTTGTATTGCCTTTGATGTATATGCTTGCTCACGTCTTTTTTAGTTCTTTTCTTCATCCTTTTTTAGTGGTTGTTTTCTTGATAGAAGCTATTTTATTTGTTCTTAATGTGCGTATACCTAAACCGCGCGGTGTTGTTATGTATGTACTTCTTGCATTGTTCTTTTTTACTGGTGTAGGTGTTGTTCTTTTATGATAGTAAAAAATAGAATAACAGGAAAAACCTGGGATGAAAACGCGAATGAAAGCCCTGTTTTTTCTTTTCTGTATCGTTCTCTGTTTGGTCGTTTTCTATTAAGCACTATCGTTGCACGCCCATGGTTTTCTCGTAGTATTGGGCGATTGTACGATACTCATTTTTCTACTCGCTTTATCGATTCTTTTGTAGACAACAATAATATCGATATGAGACTTTATGAAGGTCGAGAATTTTCTTCTTTCAATGATTTTTTTGCACGTCAACGTGACAATTCTACTACGTGTTCACCTGATGAATTAGTGGCTGTGGCAGATTCGCGTTTAAGTGCTTATCCCATTAGTGACGATTTGGAAGTAGTTATTAAGGGGAGTCCTTACACTTTGGAAGAATTGACGGCGAATTGCCCGTTTCTTGACAATGTGCGTGGTGGTACATGTCTGGTATTTCGGCTAGCTGTTGATGATTATCATCGTTATGTATATGCAGACGACGGAAAGCTTCAAGCACACGCACGTATACCTGGTCAATTACGTACAGTGCGCCCCATTGCCGGAAATGAAGGCGTATATCGTAAGAACTATCGTGAAGTGAGTGTGCTCAATACACGCCATTTTGGAACTATTCTTCACATTGATGTTGGTGCAACATTAGTAGCAAAAATCGTCGATGAACACAAAAATACTTTTTCGAGGTTAGAAGAAAAGGGCCATTTTGAATATGGTGGCTCGACAGTGATACTTCTTGTTGGGTCAAACATATGTATAGATGAAGATCTTCTTGAAAACACTCAAGAAAATATCGAAACAAAAGTTATTATTGGTGAACGTATCGGTATTTTAAATAGGTAAGCAATACATATGTACAGTGTTATTCCGGTCTTTGGTATTCCGCAGATAAGTTCTCATGATGATATCGCTGCTGTTATCGCGCCTGCTTTAAATAGTATACGCACTACTGAAGGTTCAATAAGCTTATGGGGCGATGATATCGTTGTTATTTCTTCAAAAATTATTGCTAAATCTTTAGGGCTTTATACGAAACGGCCTGAAAACACAAACTTGGAATATCTTATAGAGCACGACTATATGACCCTTGATAATGTGCCAGAAAAATTAGCATTGCACGCCCTTGATGATGCTCATGAACAAGCAGGAATAGTGCGAAAAGGTTTGGCTGCTCGCTTTGGAGGGCGTCCGGGCGTTCTTATAACACGTATGGATTATGTTAAAAAAGATGATTCTTATTATGCTCGACCTCGCGTTATTGGTTCAGCTGGTGTAGAAGCGTATAGCGATAGTGGAATCAACATACACGAAAGCTTGGCTTATATTGCCACACTTTCCATGCATCAATTTTTTGATTGTCCTGTGGTTGTTATTCGAGGCGTTGATGATATTTTAACCTACGAAGATTAATTCTTAGATTGTCCAAGTTCTTTATCGCGTTTCACAGATGCTTGAACAGCTGAAATAACAGATGATCCGAAGCCTGTTTGTTCAAGAGCTACAACGCCCGCAACGGTTGTGCCACCAGGAGACTGTACATTATCAGCTAAAGAGGCAGGAGTAATGCCATTGTCGTATTCTTCTAGTAACAGGTTTGCTGTGCCAAAAACAGCTTGAGTAGCTATGAGTGTTGCCTGTTTTTTTGTCAATCCGAAATTAACACCAGCTTTTGCCATATTATCAATATATTCGCATGTAAAAGCGGGTGAGCATCCAGCGACCGCAGAAAATGCAGAGAAGAGTTTTTCCTCGATAATATGAGTGTAGCCTATGCTTTGAAATAGGGTTGTTGCGTGTTTAATGTCTTCTTCTGTAGCGTATTTGTTCGGGCACAATGCAGTTGTAGATTTTTTGATTGCTGCTGCCAAATTAGGCATGGTGCGGATGATTTTTTGCCCTGGTTGAAGCAAGCTGGCAAGTGTAGACAGAGTAGTACCAGCAGCAACAGAGATAAGAAGGCAGTTGTTTTGGAGGAGAAGTTCACAGATAGAAGGAAGAATGCCGGCAATATGTTGAGGTTTGCAAGCGAGAACGATAATTCCATCCTTGCCCGCTTTTTTTACGAGTTCTTCATTGCTGGCGCAGGGGATAGTGTTCGTTTCTTTTGTGAAAGTTGCAAGAGTGTCACTGTGAGCTGTTGTGCAATAAATAGTGTCTGGCTTAACTCCGGATGATATAAGTCCGTTGATGATAGCGCTGCCCATGGAGCCAGTTCCAATAAATCCGTAGTTCATGTTTTTCTTTCTGCTCTTGTGTATTGTATGTAGCATACCTTAAATAGATTGATATTCGGTGTAAATGAGAGAGGGGAAAGATGCGTCGCAGATATATATGGAAGGCGTTGATAGCAGCCTTTCCGTATACCTTGCCTGTTTTTTCGGCGTATTTTTTTCTTGGGCTTTCCTATGGTATTTTGATGGCTGTTGCTGGTTTTGATCCATGGGTGCCTTTTGTGTTGGCTTTGATTATTTATGGTGGATCTCTTGAATTTTTGATGGTGGGCATTATGCTTTCCTCTTTTGCTCCACTTTCTGTCTTTCTTGTCGCTTTTATGGTTCAAGCGCGCCATCTTTTTTACGGAATCGCGATGCTCGAAAAATTTAAGGGATTGGGGTGGAAGAAGCCCTATCTTATTTATGGATTGACAGATGAAACTTTTGCTGTGACCTATACGGCGCATATTAAAGAAGACGTTGATCGACCTTGGTTTTTGTTCTGGGTAACTTTGCTTCATCAATGTTACTGGTCTTTTTCTGCATTGCTTGGTGGTTTTATTGGTGCTTCGCTTCCTTTTAATACAGAAGGTATCAGTTTTGTTATGACTGCGATGTTTATCGTTATTTTGCTCGAACAGGCTTTCAAAGAAAAAAAGCATTACACAGCCATTATCGGTTTTGTTATTTCTATTGTTTCAGTGATGATCTTTGGGGGAGATTCCTTTATTATTCCAGCAATGCTGGGGATTTTGCTTGTCTTGGGATTAGGGCGTAAACCTATTGAAGGAGCTGGAGGTTTCGCACAATGACGTGGTATGAACAAGT
This sequence comes from Actinomycetaceae bacterium, assembly GCA_017934115.1. Lineage (GTDB taxonomy): Bacteria > Actinomycetota > Actinomycetes > Actinomycetales > Actinomycetaceae > RUG11864. Next base: position 9,703 of record JAGBKC010000105.1, read on the forward strand.
CATTACTGTTCTTTTGGCGGTTGGAGCAACGGTATTAACACGTTTTTTACCCTTTGCTGTGTTTTCAGAGCAGAGAAAAACTCCTGATTTTATCCAGTATCTAGGTAAAGCGCTGCCATCTGCTGTGTTTGCTCTTCTTGTTGTTTACTGTTTTAGAAATATTGCAGATTTGTCGTCATCGTATATTTATGCGCAAATCATTGCAAGTGGTGTGGTGGTTGTACTGCATTTGATTTGGCGTAATATGTTTGTGTCGATGATGCTTGGTACGGTTGTTTATATGCTGCTAGTTCAACTGGTTTTTGTTTAAGGAGAATGTCATGCGTATTGTAACGAGTAATGTTAATGGTGTGCGCGCTGCACATCGTAAAGGTTTTATAGAGTGGATTGAACGTACTGATCCTGATGTTCTTCTTCTGCAAGAAACCCGCGCCCCGGAAGATATTATTGAAGAGATCATTGGAAAAAGTTATCAGGTCTTTTCTTCTGTGTCTACATTGAAAGGACGTGCTGGTGTTGCTATTGCGGTTAAGAATGCATATTCAGCAACTTTTGAAACTGATCTTTTAGGAAATATGGAGGATCAAAAAGATGTTGATACAGGACGCTGGTTAGAAGTTTATCTTCACGACTATGATCTGCGTATTGTCAGTGCTTATTTGCATGCCGGCAATGAAAAAATGGAAGAAAAAATGACTGCGAAGTACCAACATTTAACTAAGGTAGATGCACGATTGAAAGAACTGCGAGGCACATCGCTGATTATGGGCGGTGATTTTAATGTTGTCCGTAGTGAGTATGACATCAAGAACTGGAAGAATAATCATAATAAAACTGCAGGTGTTTTGGATGAAGAGATTGTTTATCTTGAACGCTGGTTCACTGAATATGAA
>JAGBKC010000004.1 GCA_017934115.1 Actinomycetaceae bacterium
ACGCCTTGAAGATGGCGATGTTGCTATTGCTTCCATTACCTCATGCACCAATACATCGAATCCTTCGGTTATGTTGGCAGCAGGATTGTTGGCAAAGAAAGCTGTTGAACGCGGACTTCAGGTAAAACCGTGGGTGAAGACTTCTTTAGCTCCAGGCTCTCGTGTTGTAACTGATTACTACGAAGCTGCTGGATTAACAGAGGCTCTTAATGAATTAGGTTTTAATACTGTGGGCTACGGTTGTGCAACATGTATTGGTAATTCAGGTCCATTACCTGAAGAAGTATCTAAAGTTATCAACGATAATGACTTGGCAGTTGTTTCTGTTCTTTCTGGAAACCGCAACTTTGAAGGGCGCATTAACCCAGATATCAAGATGAATTATTTAGCATCGCCACCATTGGTGATTGCCTATGCTCTTGCAGGATCAATGAATTTTGATTTTGAAACTCAAGCTTTGGGCACTGATAGTGAAGGTAATGAGGTCTTTTTGAAAGATATCTGGCCAACACCTCAGGAAGTACAAAATACGATCGATTCTTCGATTTCTCGCGAGATGTTCCAGAACACTTATGCATCTGTTTTTGAGGGTGATGAACGCTGGCAAGGTCTTGACACACCAGAAGGTGATGTTTTTGAATGGAATGAAGATTCTACGTATGTTCGCAAAGCACCATTCTTTGATGGTATGGGTATGACTCCAGCTCCAGTGGAAAATATCTCTGGTGCTCGCGTTTTGATGAAACTAGGCGATTCAACGACAACAGATCATATTTCTCCAGCAGGTGCTATTAAAGAAGATTCACCAGCAGGACGTTATTTGAAGGAACATGGAATTGAGCGAAAGAACTTCAATTCTTATGGATCGCGCCGAGGTAATCACGAAGTGATGGTGCGTGGCACCTTCGCAAATATTCGTATTAAGAATCAACTTCTTGATGGAGTAGAAGGTGGCTATACAAAGAACTTCTTGACTGGCAAACAGCAAGATGTCTATGATGCAGCTGTTGAATATGCGAATGCTGATGTTCCACTTATCGTTTTAGGTGGTAAGGAATATGGTACAGGTTCTTCGCGTGACTGGGCTGCTAAAGGCACAAAACTTCTTGGTGTGAAGGCAGTGCTTACTGAAAGTTTCGAGCGCATTCACCGCTCTAACCTTATTGGTATGGGAGTTCTTCCTATCCAGTTCCCAGAAGGTGAAAACGCTGAAAGTCTTGGACTTGATGGATCGGAAATCTACTCCATTACTGGCATTGATGAACTGAATAATGGTGTTATTCCGCAAACCGTTCATGTTTCTGCTCAGCCTCTTGATGGTAGTGCTGCAATAGAGTTTGATGCAGTTGTGCGTATTGATACGCCAGGAGAAGCAGATTACTTCCGTCACGGAGGAATTTTGCAGTACGTCCTTCGTCAACTTGCAGCATAAAGTACAAATATAAAAAGTGGGATGGCAAGATGTCATCCCACTTTTTATATCTAACGTACGCGTTTAACTGTTGATAAGCCGATAAGCATTTTCGATGATATCTGCAGGAAGCATATGATTTTGCTGCAAGAGATTTTCGCGTGTAGCCGTCGGTAAGAAATCTTTTTGTATTCCTAAATTCATCATAGGGATATGTATATCGTTTTCATGCAATTTTTGCATGAGAAGATTGCCAACACCGCCATCACGAACTCCATCTTCAATGGTAAGGCAGGCATCGAAGCTTTTAAGCCACTCAATGACATTCGATGAAATAGGAAGAACCCATCGCATATCAAGAACGCTTAAGGAACAATCGATATTATGTGCTGCTTCGATTGCTGAATGAGCCATGGGGCCAACGGGAATAATGGCAATTTTTTTCGTGTTTTTTGAGGAGATTTTTTCATAGAGAATATCTCCAGCTGGTATTGAACGCAGGGCGGTAATGTCTTCAGGTAGTGATCCTTTAGGATAACGAAGAATTGTTGGATGATCGTTGATGTCTAAAGCTTGAGCAAAAAGCTCTTTTAGTCGCGTGCCGTCACGTGGAGCAGCCATGCTCACGTGCGGCATGCTTGTGCACATGGCAAGATCCCACATTCCATTATGTGAAGCACCATCAGCTCCAGTGATTCCCGCTCTATCAAGCATGAGAGTCATACCGGCGTTGTGGAGTGCACTGTCCATGAGGAGTTGGTCGAACCCACGATTTAAGAAGGTCGCATAGAGTGCAACAACAGGATGGTAGCCACGATATCATCATAAGGGTGGAGTGGGAGGTCAGGAGTCAACACACGAGCTTTCCCCTCAAAAGCCTCCCTCA
>JAGBKC010000106.1 GCA_017934115.1 Actinomycetaceae bacterium
CGGCTCATCATTAGGGTGGGCCGTTTTTTCAAATACAAGCCGAAGGATGCAATGTGAGCGATACAGAAAACCTTAATGAAGTGCAGGTTGAAGAGCGTAGCACCCGTGTACCGTCTTCTCGGTCAAAAAAAGATGAAAAGAAGAAAGCGAATATTTTCAAAAGATTTTTTGCATTTTTCGCTCAAGTATTCGCAGAATTGAAAAAAGTACAAAAACCTACAAAGAAAGAATTGTGGGATATTTTTGTAACCGTCGTTGTTTTTGTCGCCATTATTATGGCTATTGTTTTTGGTTTTGATTTTATCTTCCAAAAATTGATTTTCTGGGTATTTGCATAAAAGGAATGTGTGTGCCGTAAGGTATTTCTTTGAGATAGTAGGAGACTGTGGTGGAAGAAGAAAAAGTGCAGGAAGAAGAAATGTCTGTGGAATCTGTAGAAGATGTAGAAACACAGGAAGAAGAAACACCTGTATCTGAGGAATCTGCTAAGAAGGAAGTTCAATCAACTTTGCCTTCTGAAGAAGAAATTCGTGCTCAACTCAAAGGTTTACCTGGGCGTTGGTATGTTCTTCATACATACTCAGGTTATGAAAAGCGTGTGAAGCAAGACGTAGAAGCACGTATTGAAACCATGGATATGGAAGATTACATCTTCCAAATTGAAGTTCCCATGGAAGAAGTTTTTGAAATCAAACGTGGTCAACGAAAGCTCGTTTCGCGTGTCCGCATGCCAGGTTATGTTTTGATTCGCATGGATCTTACCGATGATGCATGGCGGGTTGTGCAGTCAACTAATGGAGTTACTGGCTTTGTCGGTAATGGCCGTAATCCCGTGCCGCTTTCTGAAAAAGAAGTGGTGAGCATGTTAACACCTGTCATTGAAGCAGAAGCAGCTGCTGCTGCACAGGCAGAAGGTAAGTCTGTTAAGAAGAAAGCAGTTGTTGTATCTCCATTTGAAATTGGCGATTCTGTCACACTTATATCAGAGCCATGGGCAGGTATGCCGGCTACTGTTTCGCAAATTGATGCATCAAATCAGCGTTTAACAGTGATGATGACACTTGTTGGGCAAGAAACACCTGTAGAGCTCTCTTTTGATCAAGTACGTAAGGAAGATTAATTTTTTGGTTTTTTCTTCCAAAAGGGCGTACTATGTATAGGCGTGCCATCACTATGCCATTGTGATGGTGAAGTAATAGAAAAGTAGGAAAAGGACCCAAAATGCCTCCTAAGAAGAAAGTTGCAGGTCTTATTAAGCTGCAAATCCCTGCTGGTGGTGCAACACCGGCTCCGCCAATTGGCCCGGCTCTCGGTCAGCATGGTGTCAATATCATGGATTTCTGTAAAGCATATAATGCTGCTACAGAATCACAGCGTGGAAATATCATTCCTGTTGAAATCACTGTGTATGAAGATCGTTCCTTTGATTTCATCACAAAGACTCCGCCTGCTGCAGAATTGATCAAGAAAGCTGCAGGAATCAAAAAAGGTTCTGGCACACCGCACACTGATAAGGTTGCACATTTGACTGCAGATCAGTTGCGTGAAATTGCAAAGACAAAAGAACCTGATCTTAATGCAAATGACATCGACATGGCTGCACGTATCATTGCTGGTACTGCACGCTCTATGGGTGTTACAACAGACGAAATTTAGTTTCTATATGAAACACGTGGAAGAATCTGCGCAGATTCATACCACAACTGCATAAGGAGAAAGCAGAAATGGCAAAGCGCTCAAAAAATTATCGTAAAGCAGCAGAAAAGATCGCTGCTGACGTACTTTACACACCTCGTGAAGCTCTTGCTTTGGCAAAGGAAACATCGACAACTAAGTTCGATTCCACTGTTGAAGTTGTCTTCCGTTTAGGTGTTGATCCTCGTAAGGCAGATCAAATGGTTCGCGGCACTGTGAACCTTCCGCATGGTACAGGCAAAACAGCTCGTGTGATTGTTTTTGCTCAGGGTCCACGTGCGGATGAAGCTCTCGCAGCTGGTGCTGATGAAGTTGGCGGCGATGAACTCGTTGCTAAGGTTGCAGGTGGCTGGACAGATTTCGATGCCGCTGTTGCAACACCAGATATGATGGGCAAGGTTGGCCGCCTTGGCCGCGTGCTTGGCCCTCGTGGCTTGATGCCTAACCCTAAGACTGGCACTGTGACCATGGATGTTGCTAAGGCTGTTAACGATATCAAGGGTGGACGTATTGAGTTCCGCGTTGATAAAGATGGCAACCTTGGCTTCATTGTTGGTAAGGCATCTTTCTCAGTTGATCAGCTCCTTGATAACTATTTGGCTGCGCAAGAAGAAATCCTTCGTTTGAAGCCTTCTAGTGCTAAAGGTCGTTACATGATCAAGGGTACCGTTTCAACAACAATGGGCCCTGGCATTCCTTTGGATGTCACTAAGACTCGTGTTTCAGTTGAAGCTGAGTAAGCTAGCTAAACATAAAACTTTCAGAGGAGCTCTTCGGAGCTCCTTTTTCTTTCAGTAAAAAGAGCCCCTTTATTTTAACAAAGAGGCTCAAGACAAGAAGAAGAGAGATATTAGTTAATTTTTTGAAGAACGTTGATCATTTCAATGGCACCTACAGCACACTCGGCGCCCTTGTTGCCAGCCTTAGAGCCTGCTCGCTCGATTGCCTGCTCGATAGTGTCTGTGGTGAGCACACCATTCATAACAGGAATGCCGCTTGCAAGGCTCACAGCTGCTATGCCTTTAGAAACTTCATTGACAACAACATCGTAATGGGAAGTAGCCCCGCGAATAACGGCGCCAAGGGTGATCACGGCGTCATATGAGCCACTCTGTGCCATTTTTTGTGCGGCAAGAGGGATCTCAAAAGCGCCAGGCACCCAAGCGACGCTTATATTGTCATCATTGATGTTGTGACGGCGTAAAGCGTCAAGAGAGCCATCAAGAAGTTTTCCTGTAATAAACTCATTGAAACGGGCGACAACAATGCCGATCTTGGCATCATCTGCACGTAATGTACCTTCAATAACCTGTGCCATCGTAACTCCTTTATGCTTGAGATGGATCTTGAAGAATGTGGGTGAAAATATGGCCCATGCGGTTCTTTTTTGTTTCTAAATATCGCTCATCGTGTTGTTGCGGTTCAATTTCAATGGGGATGCGCTCATTGATAGTTAAACCAAAATCACTAAGAGCATACATTTTATCAGGATTATTTGTTAAAAGACGGATGGAGGAGCAGCCTAAGTTTTTCAGTATCTGCGCGCCAGTCCAATATTCGCGCATATCAGCTTGAAAACCAAGGGCTAAATTAGCTTCGACAGTGTCCATCCCGCTTTCTTGAAGCATATACGTGCGTAGTTTATTGATAAGGCCGATTCCTCGCCCTTCTTGGCGCATATAAAGTAGGATTCCTCGCCCTTCTTTTTCGATGTGTTCGAGTGCTTTGTGGAGTTGGGGGCCGCAATCGCAGCGTTGTGAACCAAAAATATCACCCGTCATGCATTCAGAATGAACGCGCACCAAGATGTCTTCGCCATTTTCGATATTACCTTTGACAAGTGCCACATGTTCTTCGCCTGTAATATCATTGACGAAACCGTGGATAGTGAATGTGCCATATTCGGTTGGTAACTCCGCAACGGCTTCTTCAATCATGTGGTTTTCATGTGAACGGCAGTAATCTTGCAGTTCTTTGATGGAAACAAAAGGTAAATCAAAGCGTTCAGCTAATTCTTTCAAATCGCTTGTTTGCATCATTGTGCCATCGTCATGCATGATTTCGCAGCACAACCCGACTTCTTTTAAGCCTGCTAAACGTAATAAATCGACGGTTGCCTCTGTGTGTCCGTTGCGTACAAGAACTCCGCCTTGGCGTGCAACAAGCGGGAACATGTGACCAGGACGTCTGAAATCATCAGGTTGAGCAGTTTCTTCTGTTGCCTTAATAGCTGTTATTGAGCGTTCATAAGCAGAAATACCTGTTTTTGTGTCAACATGGTCAATTGAGACAGTAAAAGCTGTGCGATGGTTATCGGTGTTTTCTGATACCATTTGTGGAAAATTCAAACGATGAGCATAGTATTCACTCATAGGCATACAGATAAGTCCGCGCCCATAGGTAGCCATAAAATTAATGTTTTCTGGCGTTGCAAATTCTGCGGCGCAGATGAAATCGCCTTCATTTTCGCGTGTTGGATCGTCAATAATAACAACAATACGACCTTCTTGAAGGGCTTTGATTGCTCCTTCTATAGTGTTATCAGCCAAGGTTGTGCCTCCCGTGGTGAACAAAAACTGTATTCATTCTACTTGTTTATGTAAGAAATCGGTAATCTGTCTCAAAAACCATGTTCGCGTAAAAATTCTGATGTTATTGCCGATGTAGCCGACGATGATGAAGATGATCGTGTGTTCAAAAGGCGAGTGACGTATTTGCCGATAATATCGGTTTCAAGATTAACGATATCGCCAACCTTTTTGTGCGTAAGTGTTGTCTCTTCGCTCGTAAAAGGAATAATAGAAACACTAAATGATGTATGAGTAACATCGATAACTGTTAATGAGATTCCGTCAATAGTAATAGAACCTTTAGGAACGATGCCAAGCAAGGTTTCTTCATCTGCTTCGATGGTGACGGTCGTAGCGTTTCCGGTTGGGGTAAGTGAACTAATCGTGCCGGTAGAATCCACGTGCCCTGCAACAATGTGTCCATCAAAACGGCTTTGTGCTGACATGGCGCGTTCAAGATTGACCTTGCTGCCATGGGTGAGCGAGCCCAAATTAGAGCGCTGAAGTGTTTCGGGCATGACATCAGCAGTAAAAGAGTTTGAGCTTAACGATGTGATGGTAAGGCACACACCATTAACTGCGATGGAATCACCTAATTTTGTGGTGTCTGTAAGGATATGTGTGGCATTGATATCGATATATCCAGAATTTCCTTTGAGATGTATGCCGCGTACTGTTCCAACTTCTTCAATAATTCCTGTAAACATATGACCTCACTGAGCATAATATGGCGATGCTGTGTTTTTACGTGTAAAAGTTAAGCATATATCATCGCCGAAGGTTGTGATGGCGGACTGACTGAATGTGCGCGCTTGTGACATAAGGTCGATACCTTTTCCGCCTACGGGGCTGAGAGCGTCTGTTCCTCCAATAATTTTAGGGGCTACATAGATACGCGCCTCATCAACGATATCAGCTTCAAAAGAACTGCCTAAAATAGATGCACCACCTTCAATGATAAGAGAGGTAATGTTTTCTTTTCCCAGCTTGATGAGTAGGTCGTCCCACGGAATGTGATCATGTGACGTATCAAAGCGTAGGATATGAACGCCTTTATTTGTATATTGGGTTATTTTTTCTTCCGTCTCGCAGGTAGTTGCAATATACACAGGGGTATCATGAGCAGTTTGGACAAGGCGTGATGTGAGAGGAGTGCGCAGGTGAGTGTCAAGAATGATACGCGCTGGCTGCCGGCTTTCTTGAGTGCTTCCATCTGCCCATGTTCGCCTTGCAGTCAGAAGCGGATCGTCGCTGATAACAGTAGAAACTCCAACAAGAATTCCCGCGTATTCGTGGCGCATTTGAGCAACGCTTTCGCGCGAAATTTCATTAGAGATCCACTGTGAATGGCCTGTGTGTGTGGCGATTTTTCCGTCAATACTCATTGCCCATTTTGCGCACACATATGGTTTTTTATGCGTGATGAAATGGAAAAAATCTGTATTGATGCTATCGCATTCTTGCGTATAGATGTTTTTAGTGACTTTGATTCCTGCTTCGCGAAGTTGTCTTATGCCTTTGCCTTGAACAAGGGGATTTGGGTCATGAGAACCTATAACAACATGGGAAATGCCAGCTTTGATAAGTGCTTGTGAACATGGTGGTTGTTTCCCAGTGTGTGCGCATGGTTCGAGAGTGACATACATTGTTGCGCCTTGGGGAGATTCGGCACATGATGCGAGAGCATTTATTTCTGCGTGCGCCTCACCATACTTTTCATGTGCTCCAATGCCAATGATTTTTCCATTTTTGACGATAACAGCGCCAACGCACGGATTAGGATATGTCCATCCTTTATGTTGACGTGCACAGTGAAGGGCGGTTGCCATGTAAAACTCGTGTGAAGACATGCGTTTCCTTACAGAGTAAAAGTAATCGAGCAAAGAAGAAGAGCAACAGACCATGCAAGTTCGATAAATCCCGTATTGCGTAAGACGGGAATAAGTTCACGACCTTGTGCTTTTGTGTGCTTTCCATCATTACCTACGTGACCTCTATGTATTGTGTAGATGCAAAAAATACCTAAAGAAAATGCGGGGAGAAAGAAGATAAGTGACCATCGATAGAGAAAAAGAAAACTAAGAGGAGAAATAATGGCGAGGATAATGATGGTATCGTAGAACAATCGAGATTTCGTGTCGCCTAAGCGAACAGCAAGAGTTTTTTTACCACTGAGTTTATCGGTGGGTATATCGCGAATATTATTGGCCATTAAAACACCACAAGCAACAAATCCAGTGGCACAGGCAGCTATCCATGCTTCCCATGGAAGAGACATCATCTGAGTATATGTTGTGCCAAGTGTGGCAA
>JAGBKC010000107.1 GCA_017934115.1 Actinomycetaceae bacterium
AAACATGCATCGTTATCTTTATTCGGGTGGACGAGCGTGGATGTTGGGAAACTGGATTATTTCTCATGATGATGCGTCGTGGTACGAAAATCTAGATAAATGGACGCAAGGATTAGAAACTTGGATCATCGAAAGAGAAGAGCTCCCCATAGATCAGTATTGTGAAATGTGGCTACGCGATGAAGGTTTAACGGTGCGCGATAAGCACTACGAGACTACATATATGCAATGGCTCAACTATATGGAAGAAAGAAACACCAAAGCGATCGGCATGGGATTTTTTATTTTAGGGAAACCTGAAGCTGGAGATACGCGCCCATTTCGTCAATATGACCGTTTTGCAGCTTCATTACCCTTAGAAGAAGAGCTGCACGATTATTGCGAGCGCATATGGGAACATCGAGTTCTTACTTCCATGTCGAATCAAGAACTCTCACTTTTGCGCCTACGCTTGACGCATGCACTAGAAAAACGCTTGTATAGTCCAGGAAATGGTGATCCTTTCCGTATCGTTCTTCAACAACTTCATGCATTTCAAGAAGAAATACCCCTCACAACTGCAGGTGCGGCAGTGTTAGGAGCGTGCGATGGTGAACTCTCACTAGGCGATATTGTCAGTGCACTTATGACTTTACTTGATGATGGACAGATTGATATGGATGATATAGGTAGCCTGATTCGTCGTGTTGCAGGGTTAGGAATGATAACACTCTAATCGTATGTAAAACGCATGACACCTTCTTGTGTCATTGTGGCGATGTGAGCATCATCTTGAAAAAAAGTAGCACGAGTGAGATATCGATTATCACTTGCTGACATGAGCTCGATATGGGCTACGATCCACTGGGTTATGTCAAGATTGCGGTGCCACCATACATTGTGGTCAAGGGAGGCGATCGATAAGTGAGGATGCATCCACGAAAGACCATGAAGGCGCAATGCTGGTTCTAACATGAACTGATCGGCCGCATATGCAAGTAGTGCCCTATGGATGAATTGTGGAGTCTGTTGAGGCAGCTCTTCACGCAGGCGAAGCCAAAGTGTGGTAAAAGTTTTTTTCTGTGTATCTGCATTGATGTAAAGCGCTGGTGTTGAGTGGCTATGGCGAATATCGGCAAAATTGATATCATGCAGCGTTTGAGCTAAAGGATGCTGGGAAGAGCTAAATAAGTCAATAGATGAGGGAAGATTCTCGGGTTTTTCTACTGAAGGTGCCGAAAGTGAACTCATATCAATGTTTTCATTTTTTTGTAAGGAAACTCTAGCTAAGAAAATATCGTGATTATTTTGGTTTCCACTGATGACACGTTGAGAAAAAGAACGCCCATCTACTGTATCGTTTACATGAAAATAGAGAGGTTGCTCTACAGTGCCAGGGCGAAGAAAACTTGCCGATAATGAATGAGGTAAACGATTCGGATCGTCAAGACTCAACAACGAACACACAGTTGCTTGTCCAAGAAGCTGGCCGCCATAGATGCGCGGCATAAATGTTGGAAACACAGGAGCCTGAAATGTATTGTCGTCACCAGGGATCAAACAAAGAGAAGAAAGCGCATGAAAAACGGCAGGTGTGCGCACTGTGTAGTTCATGTTACCAATACTGACAGGAGGATAATAATCAGAATGACACATTCTACATATGGTATCACTCTAAAACTATCAATGTGTTTTTACACTTATCAGACAAACGTGTAGACTAAGAAAGACTAATATCGCAGAAGATACTTCGGGAGACTACATGACGAACACTCAACCCACCAGAACTCTTCTTAATCGCCTTGCAGAAGCACAAGGGGTAGCAACGGAATTTTGGCAATCGGGATATGTACACGAAGTATCAACAGACGTTATTATTCGTATTCTCGCTTCCATGGGTATAGACGCATCAACAGATGAAAAAATATATAACCTCCTCGATACGCACGAAAATGAACAATGGCAAAAAGTCATGTCAGAATGCACAGTCATACGGCAAGGAGAAGAAACATACATTTCCATCTTTACGTACAACCTTGCAAAAGCACAACTTGAAATCGTCACCGAAGACGAATCAATCATTACCCTCACACAAGCTGACGTATCAGCTGCCACACGCGTCGTAGATGGAGAACAAAGAATACGCATCCCCTTCATCATCCCATCAGACCTGCCCTTGGGATACCACACACTACGCGCACGAGTGACGCTCCCAGGCTCCGTCGCCGTACAAACACATCACGCAGCACTCATCTGCGTTCCTGCATCCATACCAACACCAAAACAAAAGAAAACAAACGGATGGGGAATCACCACGCAACTCTATGCAGCGCGCTCGCAAAACTCATGGGGAATAGGCGACACAAGTGATCTCTACGAACTTGCCTCATTGTGCTCCAGTCTTGGCGGACAATTCGTATGCATCAACCCCCTCAACTCATCACGCCTGCAAAAACATGTGTCAGCATCGCCCTATGAGCTTTCATCACGGCGTTTTTATAATCCCATTTATATACGACTCGAAGACATACGAGAAGTTTCCTATATGCCATCAGCTCAACGCTCCCTTATTGACTGGGCAGGAGAACAAGCAAAACAAAGCGTACACACAAATACTCCTATTGACCGAACAAAAATATGGGAAGCAAAAAAAGGTGCACTTGAAGCGATATATAAAGCAGGGCGCTCGCAGGGCCGAGAGAGAGCGTTTCGTTTTTTTGTGGAACAACTTGGTGAAGAATTAGAAAATTTTGCCTTCTGGTGTGCTTTGCTTGAGGCATATCCTCAAGGTTTGCCAGATTCTGTTTCTGATCCTTATTCAATAGGTGCGCAAAGTGAACGGGCTCGCTTACATGAACGCATAGACTTCTTCATGTGGATGCAATGGATCATGGATGAACAACTTGAACATGTCCAACGTGCAGCTAAAGATATTGGCATGGGAATTGGTGTTATTCATACTATTACTGCTGGTGTGTCTCCTGATAGTGTTGATGTGTGGAGTGATAAAACCTTGTATGCCCATGGTGTGAGTATGGGGTCGGCTCCTGATGTGTTTGCTCCAAGTGGGCGTGTATGGAACATGGTTCCATGGAATCCTCGTGCCTTGCGTGAACGTGCCTACCAACCTTTACGTAATATTATTCGCAGTGCTTTGAAGCATGCAGGTGGTTTGAGAATTGATCATATCTTAGGTTTTTTTCGTCAATGGTGGATTCCGGTTGGAATGGACTCTCGTCAAGGTACCTATGTGTATTTTGATCATGAAGCAACTATAGGTATTTTGCTGCTGGAGGCCTATCGTGCTGATGCAATCGTTATTGGAGAAGATATAGGTGATTCTCAAGCATGGGTCATCGATTATTTACGTGAACGCGGCATTTTAGGAACTTCGATTGTGTGGTATGAACAAAATGATCGGGGAGTTTTCAAAAAGGCAGATGAATATCCTGAGGATGTTATGGTCATGCTTGCAACCCAACATATGGCTCCAGCTTCAGGGCGTTTGATGCTCGAAGATATTGCTAAGCGCCATGAATTGTCTCGTGATCTTTCTGATGCGATGACTTTAGAGCAGGCTACAGCTGTACGCGATGCTTTGCTTCAACGTCTTTATGATGATGGTTTTATACAGCAAAGTAGAACTGAGCGTGATTGTGTGGAGGGTCTCTATTCTTTTCTGGGGTCTACTGCATGTCAATTGAAAGCTGTTTCTTTGGCTGATGCTATTGGTGAGCTTCGTGCACAGCATATTATTGGTTCTGAAGATCGATATCCGAATTGGTCTTTACCGTTAGCTGATGGAAGGGGTAACGTGGTGCTTAATGATGATTTGGCTGCGAATGGAAAATTGATGTCTCTACTCAGTGGATTTCTTAAAAATTCATACGATAATAATTGATAAATGACTCACATAAAATATGTGATGTGTGCTATGCTTTCGCTATACTGAAGTGAAGGTGGTTACACGTGAAAGTGAATAATATATGTGATGCTTTGGGTGGTATCAATAATGTGTGTAATGTTGAGACGTGTCATTCGCGTGTGTGTGTAACTGTGAGAGATGGATTGCTAGTAAGTGAACAACTTTTACGTCGAGAAGGGATGTATGGCATTGTTGTTCAAGGGAATTGGGTGCATCTCATAGTTGGTTCTCAGGCTTCTGTTCTTGCTCAAGATATGCAGGAATGCCTTAATGTTTCTTGTCAGCCTGTTGTGGCTTAACATGTGATCTTTTCTCTTTTAGCGGTGTGTTATTAAAATTTTAATTAAAGGTGGGAAACATGATACCTGAATGGGTGCTTGGCTGCAGTTTTTCAGGTTTTTGACATACAAAATAAATAAAAGATCCTTCAATGTGTACGTCACGTACATGATAATCTTTTTTTAATCTGCGAATAAGGGAATCCGCTGTTTCAAAGGGGGGATGAAAAATATTCATTCTCGTAAGAATGTGCTGTGCAATAAAGTCAGTCTTTTTAGAATTTCCTTTTATGTAAAAGGTACCTAAAAAAGTGCCTCCGGGTTTGAGAGTGCGTTTGATTTCGTTATATGCCTTTTCTTTATCGTCAATGACATGGAAACCATTCATAGAGATAGTGATGTCATATGTTTCGTTGACAAAAGGTAATTGTGTGATAGAAGCTTGATGTAGTAAAACGTTTGGCAGGTTATGCGTTATTTTTGTTTGAGCGTATTTTAAGGTGGCGGCTGATGTGTCGACAGCGTCAATGTGTGCATGAGGTAGACGCGCATATTTTTTATGAGTGAAAAAAAGAGTGCCTGATGGTACATCAAGAATTTTTCCATGAAAATCATGGGGAATGTGTTGAAGAAGAAAACTGGTGATGGCTCGTTCATTGATTCCCTGCCAAATGGAGGCTAAATAAGCCCGCCCCCACCAGTGAGATCCATTGAGGGCGTCATTGTAGAGTGTAAGGGCAGTTTCGGAGTCATACAGCCGTGTTTCTTTTTTCATCTTCATCAGTTTACGATATTGTTTATCGATTGTTTGTGAGTTTATTATGTTGGTCGCGCTATCTCTTATGCGTTAGAGTTGTGGATATGAAAGTATCTATTGTGTTAGCGGGCGAAAGTTCGTGCACATCAGAAGAATTATGTGATTATGACGCAATTATCGCTGTAGATGGCGGATTAGAAAAAGTTCATCGTTGTGGTGTTGCACCTGATTTGATTGTGGGGGACTTCGATTCGGTTTCGAGTGATCTCCTTGAAATGTATCGCCGCCTAGGAATTGAAGAAAAGAAGTTTTCCCCTATTAAAAATGAAACTGATGGAGAACTAGCATGTGATAGTGCAATAGAATATGGTGCTTCACAGATAGATTTTTTTGGCGCGCGAGGCGGACGCTATGATCATGAAATTGCTAACTTTGCTTTAATGTATCGTTGCTATCGCAAAGGTGTTGCCTCATCTATGAAAGATGGGCAGTTAGTGATTTCTTGTTTATTGCCGGGCCAACATGAGTATGCGTGCGTTGCAGGTGATTTATTTTCTCTTATTGCGCTGTATGAACCTGTGGCTAATCTTTGTATTCGTGGCGCAGAATATAATGTTTCGAACTATATTTTAGAACCATGGAGCAGCAGGGGCATATCAAATACTGCACAAAATGAATATGTTGTCCTTTCTCATGATGAAGGGCCGTTGTTTGTGTTTAATGGATTAGAGTTGGAAAAAAGGTAGTTATTATGCGTATGCCAGTAATGTTTGTGGGCCATGGAAGCCCAATGATAGCTCTTGAAAATAATGAACTAACAAAATCGTTACGTGATACAGGGGAATATGTGCAGAATGCGTATGGAAAACCACATGCAATTGTGGTGATGTCGGCGCATAGATACACAGGTGGTACCGCTGTGGTGACAGATAAAAAACCACGTCAAATATATGATATGTATGGTTTTCCTGAGGAACTTTATCGATTGAAATATGATGTCGAAGGAGATGAAGAACTAGCACATCGCGTATTGCAGATGCTAGGGGAAGATGCTTTTGAAGATAAGGAATGGGGTATCGATCATGGTGTTTGGGGTCCTTTTGTTCATCTTTTTCCTGATGCTGATATTCCCATTGTGGAAATAGGGGTAAGTAGCAGATTATCAGAGAGCGATATTTATACCTTAGGTGAAAAATTATCTCCTCTACGAGACGAAGGTATTTGCATTGTAGGGTCGGGAAATATAGTTCATAATTTACGATATGTGGATTATAGTGTTGAAGGTGGTTATGGAGATGCTGTTTTTTTCACGAAGCAGTGAAAGCAAGTATCCATAAACGTGATGATGAAAAATTAATACAATATAAAAATTTACCCGGTGCGCATTTTTCTGTTCCCACTCCAGAGCATTATCTTCCTTTATTGTTTGTGTTGGGGGCTTCACGTGCAGAAAATTTGAAACAGTTTAATGATGTGTGCCATAAAGGTTCTATTTCTATGTTGTCTTTTGTCAGTGATGAAGAAAAATAAGCGTTGTCATAATATGACAAATATAGAAACAAAAAAGTTACTTAAAGAGTGGTTTTTCTATAGTGATATTCCTATGTTATAAACATTTTTTTATAAAATATGTACTGTAATTCAAGAAAGGATGAAGTGTGCTGAATGATTCTAATTTTGTCTACGGTATTCTTATTCCTTTTTTGGGTACTACTTTGGGCAGTGCTTTAGTGTTTTTTATGAAGAATAATATTCCTCGTATTGTTGAACGTGGAATTTACGGCTTTGCTTCGGGCGTCATGGTTGCGGCAGCTGTATGGTCGTTGATTTTACCTGCTTTGGAATATAGTGAAGAATCTTCTGGAGGGAGCTCTGTTTTTCTTGTTGCCGGTGGGTTTTTATTTGGTACGTTCTTGTTACTTTTTTTGGATCATGTGATTCCGCATCAACATCTTAATAGTAAAGACGATGAGGGGCCATCAACACATTTGACAAAGAATGCCAAATTGGCACTTGCGGTAACATTGCATAATGTTCCTGAAGGTATGGCTGTGGCTGTTTCCTATGTTGCTTTTACGCGTACTTTTTCTGATAATGTCTCACTATCTTTAATGCCTTTGGTCATTGGTATTGCTGTGCAAAATATTCCAGAAGGTACGATTATTTCTTTATCAGATCGTTTGTCTGGAAAATCAAAACTGCATGCTTTTGGTATGGGGGTCGCATCGGGTGCTGTAGAGCCTATAGCTTTTTTGTTGACGGTTATAGCTAGTAGTTTTGTGTTGTCGATTTTGCCTTTTTTGCTTGCTGCTGCTGCTGGTGCAATGATTTATGTTGTTATTGAAGAACTCGTACCTGATATGGCTCAGGGTAAGCATTCAGATATTGGGCCTATTATGTTTGCCATTGGTTTTTCGTTGATGATGGTTCTTGATGTGGCTTTCGGATAAAAGAAATGGTAGCGGTGCCGGAGTTCACAAAAAATGTTGTATGAATTCATGCAATGAACTAAGAAAAAGTGTAATCTTAACTAGTGCTTGCACCGCTAGCTCAATGGTAGAGCGTCTGACTCTTAATCAGCAGGTTCAGGGTTCGAGTCCCTGGCGGTGTACAAATACCCACTGGCTTAGCTGGTGGGTTTTTTCTTTATTGTGAACATAGAAAATTCTTTGCGGCAACAGGAGTCGCTTTTTTGTATTTACATGCTGTTACATAGACAAAAATATAATCACGATTGTAATGTGATAAATTCTAAATAGTTAAGGCCTACCCCCCATAAAATGGCTATTCTTTGTATGGAAGGGGGTGTGACATGCTAAGATGCCTCTTTTTATTCATCTTGATTCTCAGTATGCTGAGCATGCTTTACAAAAGCATGTACAACTAATCTAAGGGGAAGTATGAAGAAAAAGTATGTCATATCTCTGTTTGCTCTAGTAGCTATTGTGGGTGGTGTTTTTGGAGTTGTTACTCCACAAGCACAGGCGGCAGGTAGAATGCCTGATACGCATGGTTCAACTGTGCAATTATGGATCAATCACTATAACACTGCATGTTCTGGTGTTTTTGTTGCTCCAGATTTGATTTTGACGGCAAAACATTGTGTTGTGTTCAATGTTGTTAATCCGCAAACCAATAAAAAAGAAACACGCACGGAAACACATATCAAGGTCTATAACTCCCATGCTGGAACAGGTACACCCATTGCTGTAGCAGAAGTAAAATGGACACATCCTGGTGAGACAAAATCTAATCCAGATGTGGCTCTTTTGAAGACAACGAATTATCGGACAAATAATTATGCTCCTGTTGCCCGTGCAACCCCGCATGTTGGTGAAACGGTGCAGGTGTGCGGCGTGAACAATTTAGATAAGCTCTATCAAGGTTATGAGGGAAATTATTGTGGCACTTCCACAGTAACTGAACACACCTCGTATCCGACGAATTATATTTTGTCTCAGCCATTGCAGCTTGCTAATGGGGATTCTGGTGGGCCGGTTTATAACAGTCGTGGTCAGGTTGTTGGAATAATCCACGGAGATGATCATTCCAGTAATTTTGCAACTTCGTTGCAGCATATTATATTCAAGCTTCGTGTTCGCGGAGTGGTTGTCCAATAAATGTATATGAGAATAGAAGTCCTCTTTATGGGGGCTTCTCTAATTTTATGTCTGTTTATTGGTTTTTGTATGTGTTACTAAAGACGTTGCATACTTATTAGTGTTGGTGTTTTTATGGTGAAGATGAAGTTCAAGCAATGGAGCTCGCTATTCGTTTTTACATACTGGGATTGAAGATGTTTGTGGTTTGCATGGGGCAAGCTGAATAGCATGAATGAATAAAATAATTGTGAAGCTTCTGTGTTTTTTGCAGGTAATGAGAGTAGAGGTAAACAGAAAGTAATAAAATCTTATTTTTTCAAAAGTAATAAATCAGTAAATGTCGGGCAATAAAGGAATAGTTAATGTAAAAAAGTATACGTTTGTGTAAATGGGTGCATGTGATGGTAAAAAAGAAAAAATTTTATATACCATATGGCTTTTTCTAAAATTACAATTCCTTGTGTTCATATCAAACGTATGAACTGCCAAAACGTGCGGCGAGGATGTCGCATGTTGAAAGGACGAAAAGGAGAGTGTTATGAAAGCTGCGCGTTTTTATAGTGCAAAAGATATTCGTATTGAAGATATTGAACAGCAAGTACTTGAACCAGGTACTGTGCGTGTTGATGTTGCTTATTGTGGTATTTGTGGAACCGATTTGCATGAATATCTTGAAGGTCCGATTTTCTGTCCATCAGTTGGTCATCCGCATCCTATTTCTGGTGAAGAACTTCCTGTTACCCTTGGTCATGAATTTTCTGGTGTCATCAGTGAAGTTGGTGAAGGTGTAGAAGGTCTTGAAGTTGGCGATCATGTTGTCGTTGAGCCTTATATCATTAATGATGATGTAGATACATCTGAGAAATCAACAGATTATCATCTTTCGCAAGACATGAATTTCATAGGTCTTGCAGGCCGCGGTGGTGGTCTTTCAGAAAACGTTGTTGTTAAGCAGCGTTGGGTGCATAAAATCAGCAAGGATGTAGCGCTTGATGAAGCTGCACTTATTGAGCCGCTTTCGGTAGCAATGCATGCTGTTGATAAATCTAAGGTTCAAGAAGGCGAGACGGCTCTTGTTGTTGGTGGTGGCCCCATCGGTCAGCTCGTATGTGCTGTATTGAAGGCAAAAGGCGTTCGTACCTTTATTTCTGAGCCTTCTCCATTGCGTCGTCAAAAAGCTGTGGATGCGGGAAATGTTGTTGATGCTTTCAATCCAATGGAGATTGATGTTCCAGAAAAGATGCGTGAATTGACCGGTGGCGCTGGTGCGGATGTGTGCTTTGAGGTGACATCAGTTCAGGCTGGTATCGATACATGCTTGGATGCTGTTCGCACACAAGGAACAGTAGTGAATGTGTCGATTTGGAGTAAGCCTGCATCGATTGATATGCACAAGATCGTTATGAAAGAATGCTATTTGACAGGCATCATTGCTTATGTCAATAATCATCCAGAAACAATCGCACTTGTTGAATCTGGTAAGGTTGATTTGAAGCCATTTATTACAAAGAAGATAGCTCTTGAAAACTTGATTGATGATGGATTTGATACTCTTATCAACCATAATGAAACGGCAGTGAAGATTTTGATCGATCCTGCAGGGCGTAACTTGTAAATAATTTGAAAAGAAAAAAGGCTCTATCTAGTGTTCTTTTACGATTCACTATATAGAGCTTTTGTTTGTTCAGTTGGATTAAGAGTTATATGAGAATAATTTTATGATATGAGCAAGTTGCTCTTTTGGTTAATTTTACTTATGTGCTTTTTCTTCATGTCGTTTTTTGATGATAATGATAGTTGAGAAGAAAGTGTAAAGAGAAAAAATTTTTACTGCTTTCCAATCTGTCCATCCGCTCTCATAAGCTGTATCAAGTGCAAGTGTGAATAAAAAGAATGTAATGATGTAAAAAATAATTGCACGTTTATTCCAGTTCATTTCATTCCTTTCAATTGGTATATTTCTAACAGAAAGTTGCGTATCCAACTCCAGCTCCTGATAATCCGCCTATCCATTCGCTTCGTAAGATTGCTCTATAAAAAATTGCAAATTAAATTCTACTAAGAGATGGAATGGTTGGCATGATGATTATTTCCTTTCGTCTTTGGTGGCTTCGGCGTAGAGTGTGAAGAGGTGGGCAACGATTTTTTCTTCGTCACCATTGAAATCAACGCCGTAGGCTGCTTCTACTGCGGCGTCGAGCGCAAGGTGTGCCTGCTTAAGGTCTGCATATTCGAGTTGGTTGTATTTTTTGAGATCGCTTGCGCTGGGGTTATCGGGTAGGGGAGAAATGCCGTCATACATTTGAGCAAGTGAGCGTCCTGGGGGATTTTCGCGAGCATCTAATACGGCCTGCGCACACTCCTCAATGTGCTTCTTTTGTTCTGGGGTAGGATTGGGCCAAATAAAGTTGTTGTAGACGATAGTATTATTGTGTCTACGGGCTGGTCCTAAACTACCTGAAATGGCACGTATCCATGCGTTGTAAAATTGAGAAGTAAGAACGCCAAAATGATAGATATTTGCGTTAGATATGAAGTACAGTGAGTTACTTGGTATTGCATTGTCGATGAACTCAATGGGCATATAAGACCGTTGTTCGTTATGCATTTGAGGTGCAAAAATATTTTTTACAGTAATGGGAACAGTAGATGCTCCTCGAAGCAAATGTGGACTTTCTCTTAGATTGTAGGCATCACCTGTTTGCTGTTGTTCGGAGCGCCATTGGTGACATTGCTCAACGCGTTTCCATACAAGGGGGTGGTGTGTACGCAATTCCTCTAATGAATAATCTAGTAACCACAGGCAGTAACGTGGTTTACCTTTGTATAGTTCGTCTGAGCCTATGAAGTCACGAATGAATTTCTTTGATTGCGGTTCTGCCGTGATAAGCTCGTTTTTTTCTTTTGTTCTCAGGAGAAGCCAGCCATGGTCCGCTGGCTTCAGCCCACTGACCATGGCTGGCTTCTCCTGAGAAAGAGGATTACGCCTATTGGATATCCATATGTCTTGTATATCCATAAGGTAACCGTTAATGTAGTTAACTACTTTTGATGAATGATTGAAAAATATTGTTTTATTGTTGCATTCTGTGCGTGAAAAGCCAACAATGATGACATAGACTTGTGCAGAATCGAGTGCTTTGCTTATCCATTTAAATGTTTGATGGGCAAAATCGATATGAAAACCTTGCTCGAAAAGTGGTTTCCATATTGGTTCAACCTGTTGTCCTTGGCAAATAGAATTGGTAGATACAAAAGCTGTGCGGATAGGGCAATCTGTCATATAAGCGGCTGCTTTCCAATACCAGCAGGCAACATAATCTACTGTTTTTACTTTACCGAAAATAGTGGCACGGTCTTCCTTTTGATTATCATCGAGTTTTGAGTAGCCTATAAACGGCGGGTTGCCAATAATAAACTTGCACCTTTCTGCAGGCAATACATCGTTCCAGTCGATGCGTAAGGCATTGGCATGGTGGATGTGTGTATTAGATGTGAGGGGAAGAAATTCGAGAGTGTGATGAGCAAGTATTTCTTGTGTTTTATCCATCATTTGCTGTTCTGCGATCCACATAGCTGTTTTAGCTACTTCACAGGCATAATCATTGATTTCTATGCCGTAAAACTGATTGATGGATACTTTGATGCCAAGGTCAGCATCCCTGTTGCCTGTTTCAATATTCAAGGTTGGGTTGTAGGTGCCTGTAATGGAGTATGTGAGAGATTCAAGAACGCGGTTTTCTAGTGTACGTAATTGTATATATGTTTCTGTAAGGAAGTTTCCGCTGCCGCAGGCAGGGTCTATCGTAGTAGCGTCTTTGATACAAAGCCCATC
>JAGBKC010000015.1 GCA_017934115.1 Actinomycetaceae bacterium
AAAAGCAAAAAAGCAAAAAAGCCTATCTGACCATGTCAGATGCTACCATCTTACACTAAACGTCCCGCAAAAACAAGAGAGAATCTATAAAACACTACACAGCATTTCACATATCTACAACATATAACTCTGGGCCCACACCAGCATAATCACAAACTTACAGACCATGCGCAACACTACACCAGAACAACAGCTAGGCAAAATCACAACACATACCCCAGCACAGAAAAAGCCCGCAGCCCATCACGACTGCAGGCTAAGGAAAGCCACATCGCATCAAATCGAAGCAAAAGCCTGTTCAATATCAGAAATCAAATCGTCAGCAGATTCAATACCACACGACAAACGCACTAAATCAGGCGAAATACCTGCGGCAACAAGCTCATCATCGCTCATCTGACGATGCGTTGAAGAAGCGGGATGCAAGCAACATGTGCGAGCATCAGCAACATGCGTAGCAATTTGAGCAACCTTCAGTTTACCCATAAATTTTTCAGCTTTTTCGCGCCCACCTTCAACACCAAAGGAAACAACACCACATGTACCATTCGGCATATATTTTTGCGCGCGCTCATAATACTGATCCGATTTCAACCCAGGATAACGCACCCACGCAACTTTCTCGTGCCCCTCAAGATACTCGGCAACCTTTTGAGCATTTTCTATGTGTCGTTCCATGCGAAGATGCAACGACTCAAGCCCCAGCGACACATAAAAAGCATTTTGAGGTGATTGGATTGCCCCAAAATCACGCATAAGCTGGGCTGTCGCTTTTGTAATGAAAGCCGCTTCTAAACCAAAATCTTTTGCATATACCACGCCATGATACGAATCATCAGGCTCAGTTAAGCCTGGGAATTTATCTGCGTGGGCCATCCAATCAAAATTCCCCGAATCAACAATAGCGCCACCTACAGATGCTCCATGACCATCCATATACTTTGTCGTTGAATGCGTAACAATATCAGCTCCCCACTCAATAGGCCTGCAATGAAGAGGGGTCGGGAAGGTATTATCAACAATAAGAGGAACACCATGAGAATGTGCTGCATGGGCAAAACGCTCAATATCAAGAACGACAAGCGCCGGATTGGCTAAAGTTTCGCCAAAAACACATTTCGTATTAGGGCGGAAAGCAGATTCGAGTTCTTCATCAGAACATTCAGGATCCACAAAAGTAAAATCGATCCCCATACGCTTCATCGTGACTGCAAAAAGATTATATGTTCCGCCATAAATTGTGGATGCAGCAACAACATGGTCACCAGAAGATGCAATATTGAAAACTGCAAAGAAATTAGCTGCCTGCCCAGAAGAAGTGAGCATTGCAGCACTACCGCCTTCAAGTTCAGCGATTTTAGCGGCTACAGTATCATTTGTTGGATTAGCAAGACGAGTATAAAAATACCCAGACTTTTCGAGATCAAATAATTTTCCCATCTCGGCTGAAGATTCATAACGCCACGTCGTCGATTGATAAATAGGCACCTGACGAGGCTCACCATTTCCTGGATGATACCCACCGTGAACCGCAGTTGTATCAAGAGACATCATTCTTCCCTTTCTTTGACATATATCAAGCCCTATAAAGATTACACTGTATTTCATAACTGAAATACCATATTTCTCGAACGCATATTGGAGAATGTACCCTTTTAAGTTGCACCTTGTTTAGCTATGTGCAAAGAAATGAGACAACGCTATGAAGACAAAATCGTTATGTAAAATAGTGCATGCTTTTGAGAAAAATGTTCAAGAACTATTGTCACTATTTTATGGAAACATTCCGAATATAACAAGTTCTGAAAATATCTATCAAAGAACCCCAAACATCCCCCTAACACAGGAAAAGACCTTTATTTATTGCAAATTATTAATAACACCTATACCTACAAAATACAAGAAGCAATAACAATACACATCGCTGAATAAAGCTAAGATTGCAAAATGTAGAAATTTCACTTTCTTACATTCCATTTTCACAATACACAATGGTAAAAGTATAATAAGAGGGAAAACTCCCGCTTATTATACTTTCACTCAACTAGCTTTTATTCTTTAGATTCTTCAAAATAATTTCACATATCCACTCCAGAAGGACAATAAATAAAACACTCACGATATAAATACCAAACTCCACTGTTCTAGAGTAATTAAGCAGCACATCTAATCGATAATAAAAAATGCAGACGTGCAAGCTATCAAGAAATACCCTAACAAAAACCCTGTCCTTCTAAAAAGATACAACGATACAAAAACAAGCAAAATAGATAAACTGAACAATAACATATCACTTACCTTGTATCGTTAATTCTCCTTGAAATTATGATTTTCTTTTTTTCAACTTCCATTCAAATATCAATGCCAAGACACTTACCACCAATCCAGCAAGAGCAAAAAGAGGTAATTCTATTTCACGCTGAAAGTCTAGTAACTGATCTAAACAATAATACATAAATAGAAATGAACAGATAACAAGAAAATCAGAAAAAATAGTGTTTTTTCTCCTTTTATAATAAAAAGAAATAAAAGCTAAAATGGCACTTAATATACATATGTACAGCATTATTATTTCCTTGTCGCCAATTCATAGCATGAACCTAAACCAAACGCAGAGGCAAGGATTCCATATGTTATACCAGATCCTTGTTTCAGCAGATCTCTTTGCGTTTGACTTAGCTTAGAAGGTGATTTGAGAAGTTTTTTCACCCAATTAGGAGATTTAGAGTATACCCAGTTATAAAACTCTTTCACCTTCAAAAGAGCATATTGTTTTGCCCCACCAGCTTTTTTGACAGCATCATCAAACTTTTTCACTTTACGGAGTTTATTGATTTTCGATATCAAAACTGTTGCCTTAGCAGCAATCGCAATACCGCCTGTAACTAAAAATGGCGTAATAGCAGCGGCGCATTGCGCAGCGGTGGCTGTCCACCACCACCATGATGGGTCAACAGCGATGGGATATGTTGCGCCTTTCGTATCGACGTGCTGTCGGATAGTGTTGCTTGCAGGGATGAGTTCATAGTAGGTGGGTAGGTGTTGACCTGTTGCATCCACAGCCCATGGCGCATCCACCGTTGCCACCGTGTCACCTTCGACATTCATAAGGCTTAGCTTACCATCATTCGCGTTTTTCAGTGTATAGTCTGCT
>JAGBKC010000108.1 GCA_017934115.1 Actinomycetaceae bacterium
CAACACACCTAGTTTATAAAATGGGATGAAGGAACTAAAGTAATACGTATGGCTGCTTTTGATGTTCATGCTGATGCACATACTGGCGTTACCCTTCCGCAATTATCGCGCATTTTTGCCATTCTTACCGCCTTATGTATTGTCGGTGGTGTTTTAATTGCTGGCATTATTCTTCCTGTCGCCCTTACAATTGGTGCGGCTTCAAATGCAGCTACGTCGTCGTTTAAGGAGATTCCTACTGATTTGGGTTATACAGAGCCATCGCAGCCTTCGGTTCTTTTAGCTTCAGATGGGACAGAATTGGCGCGTTTTTATGCAGAAAATCGTGTTGTTGTTGCTGGTGGTGACATTTCTCAACACATGAAAAATGCTGTTGTTGCCATTGAAGACCGTCGTTTTTATGTTCACAATGGTATTGATGTTCGCGGCCTTTTAGGTGCTTTTGTCACGAATATTTCTGGCGATAGCGTTGCAGGAGGCTCCTCGATTACGCAGCAGTATGTTAAGAACGCATTGGTGGAACGCGGGCTTTTGTTGGGTGATGACGATCTGATACAGCAAGCAACAGAGCGTTCCATGAGTCGAAAAGTGAACGAAGCTCGTTATGCTATTTCGATTGAAAAGACGATGACAAAAGAAGAAATCCTCACTGGTTATTTGAACCTTGTGCAGTTTGGCCCATCAGTATATGGTGTTGAAGCTGCTTCGCAACATTATTATTCAAAGTCATCGAAAGATTTAACAATCGTTGAGGCAGCTTTGCTGGCAGGTATTACGCAGTCTCCAGCGCGTTGGGATCCTGAACGTCATCCGGATGATGCTCAAAAACGACGCGACAACGTTCTTTCCGATATGTATCGAGATGGCTACATTACGCAAGAAGAATTAGATGAGGCGTTGGCAATTCCGGTGAATTCTATGCTCAAGATTTCTACTCCGCCAGAAAACGGATGTGATGCTGCAGGTATTTCTTCGTATTTTTGTGGGTACGTGGTGAAGGATGTTTTGCGTGATGAAAGTTTGGGTAAAACATCAGATGAGCGAGTGGCAAAGCTTTATCGCGGTGGTTTGAAAATTTACACCACCTTAGATATGAAAAAGCAAAAGGCAGCTTACGATACACTTATTCATTCGATTCCCGTCAATGACAGTTCAGGTATTCAAACAGCTTTGGCGTCTTTAGAGCCGGCAACAGGGAAAATTTTGGCAATGGCTCAGAATACGGAATATGGAACTCCAACTGATGTAACGCCAAAAGCCACAAAAGTCAATTTGAATGTATCGACCGATATGGGCGGTGGCGGCGGTTTTCAAACAGGCTCAGTTTTTAAGATTTTCACCCTTGTTGAATGGTTGAAGCAAGGTCACACTATCAGTGAACGTGTTGATGGGTCTCCTGGCACTATTGGCTCGAGTCAGTGGAATATTTCTTGTTCGCCAGGTTCGGCTACAAAATGGAGTTTTACTAATTCTGAGTATCGTTCGTGGGGTGTGCAGACGGTCAAGAATGCTACGAAGTACTCTATTAACGGTTCGTATGCGCGTATGGCTCAAAAGCTTGATATATGTAATATCGCTGAAACGGCAAAGGCGATGGGTGCAAAAACCGGACATTCTGGCGATTGGGATGTTCATCCTCCGATGGTTTTGGGTACAAATACGTTAACGCCGTTATCAATGGCAGAAACATCCGCTACTTTGGCAAATGATGGTGTGCATTGTTCTCCGATTTCGTATGTCAAAATTGAAGATATCGATGGTAAAACTTTGGGAACACATGAGTCAACATGTGAACGTGTCATTGAAGAAAAAGTTGCATCGCAGGCAACAGAAGCATTGAAGACTGTGACTGTCGGTGATGGTTCAGGTGTAAATGCGGCTGTTCCTGGCCAAACAATTGCTGGTAAAACAGGCACAACAAATAATAGCTGGCATACATGGTTTACTGGTTACGACGTGAAAACTTCTGATGAAAAGTCTAAGGCCGCAACAGCGGTATGGGTTGGCCACATGGATGGTAATAAGGCAATGCAGAAGGTAAAGATCAACGGAAAATATTGGGCGACTGTTCACGGTGGCGATATAGCAGCAACTGAGTTTTCCACTTACACCAAAGCCGCCTTGGCAAACACAAATATTGCTGCAGAAAATGCTCAAGCTGAGTCAGAAAAGAACGATGATAGTTCTTCTAATGCGGGAACATCGGCAAATTCAAAGAATACGACGAATGCGAAGAATTCTACTAATTCATCTACGGTGAATAATTCTACAAATCAAAAATCTGACACAGCCAATAATAAGGGAACTGCTACAAACTCTAATAATAGCGATGCGTCGCGTAGGGGTGGTGGCAATTCCAAGAATGATTCGAGAAATAAAACATACAATAACTCTGATTCTTCCCAACAATCAAAGCAGTCGAAAAGTAATTCTTCGACAACAAAAAAGGATTAGCGCATTTCAAAGTTGAGATTGGAACGAGTAATGAGTGTAAAAAGACTTCTTCGATATTCTTTTGCTGCTGGAGCTGCTGTAGGGTTATATGCCTTTGCTCAAACTCGTATGTTTGTTGTGCGTCATCGTGTTTTTCGATATGATTCCGGTAATTTATTGCAAGGCGCGCAGGGGAGCTCAAAGAAGCTTCGCATTCTACATATATCAGATCTTCATCTTTTAGCGCATCAGAAGCGAAAAATACAGTGGGTCCAGTCTCTTGCTGCGCATTCGCCAGATTTTATTGTTGCAACAGGTGATTTTCTTTCTTCTGTTTCTGCTTTGCCAGCTTTACGGCAAACTTTAAGTGTTTTCACTGGTATTCCTGGAGTGTTTGTTTATGGTTCTAATGATTACTATGCTCCGCGCGCAAAAAATCCTTTTTCCTATTTTGGACTTTCGGCAAGTATGGATGAAGAGTCGTATGGTGCTTTGAATAAACTTCCGGTAGATGATCTTACTGATTTTTTGGTGGGTTCTTTGGGGTGGCTCAATATAAATAATTCTCGTAGTTATCTCAAAGTATCAGGGGTAGATATTGAATGTGTTGGCGTTGATGATCCTCATATCGAACGTGATTGCCTTCCTGGAGATGAGGAGCGAAGCAAGGGAAATGATATTTTTCGTATTGGCGTAGCTCACGCTCCGTATTCTCGTGTGTTGAATTCCTTTGTGCGTAAGGGGTGTCAGATGATTTTTGCAGGGCATACACACGGCGGTCAGGTGCGCATACCAGGTGTGGGGGCGTTGGTGACGAACTGTGATATGCCAACGAATTTAGTTTCTGGCACATTTGAATGGCCGTATAGGGCGGGAGACGTACATGAAGGCAATGCTACTATTGAGGTATCACGTTTAGTTGATTACTCGGGAGAATCAGCGTATGTCAATGTGAGTGCTGGTTTGGGGACATCGCCTTTTGCTCCTGTGCGCCTTGGTGTGCCGCCTGAGGCAATTATTTATGATGTATATGTGTAAATTTACTGTGTAATCTTTCTTTTATTTTGGTGTGGCAGTGTCATATGTTATGAGCTTTAGGTATTTATTGTTATTGTAATGATTATTATTAAGGAATAAAAGGGCAGATAATATATGTCTTTTGGGACTTTTTTCCTAATAGTGTTTTTTTTTTTGAGAAAATTTGGTGTTGTTATATATAGGAAATATTAGGAAAAGGAGAAGATAGCCATGCCAGAACAAAATATGCAGGAAGTAGCAGTACAGCCAGCACCTAAGAAACCATTGTATAAAAAGCCTTGGTTTATTATTTTAGTCGTCTTTATTGTGATTGGTATTATTGCTGTTGCTAGTGGTGGTGGTGATTCGTCGTCATCGTCAGCGTCCCCAAGTACATCTGCATCAGCTGAAGCAGCAAAAGAAAAAGAAGTTAAAACTGATTACCCAACCACCGTTGGTGAGGGGGTAAAGGCTAAGGACTATGAAGGAAAAGATGCCTTTGTTGTTACTTATGAATGGACAAATAACTCTAACGAAGCAACAAATTTTGAAGTCGCTCTTAGTGCTAAGGCATATCAAAATGGTGTTGAACTTGAAAAAGCTATTCTTTCAAGTGATGATGTCAATTATTATGAATTCAAAGATGTGAAAAATGGTGCAAAACAAACCGTTAAAGTTGCGTATAAACTGACAGATGATTCTGATGTTGAAGTGGAAGTAAAAGAATTTATCTCATTAAATAATGATGTTATAGCGTCCAAAAAGTTTAGTTTGAAGTAAGTTTTTTATGATAACTAATTGTAAAAAGTAGAGTCATGATACATATCAATGCTTCTACTTTTACTTTTGTGTATAAAAGGTGAGGTGCTATGTGCTAGCAACCTCACCTTTTATAAAAAATCAAAGGAGTTTTAAAATGAACAATATCAAATTAAGCCTTTTTAGTATACGTTTATCTTCTTGCAAAAAATAAGTAGTTTTTTGCGGTAGTGTTTCTGTGTTTTTCTTGAATGAGAGTGCGTTTGTGCTATGGGGCCTGATGTAGTGAAATGTAACGTTACATTAAAAACTCTCAGTTGTTTTCAACTGAGAGTAATAGTGGCGGGGGCTGGATTTGAACCAACGACCTCCGGGTTATGAGCCCGGCGAGCTACCGAACTGCTCCACCCCGCGTCGATACGCTCCATAGTAGTGCTCTTGTCAGTGATATGCAACGTAGATGACGGTGTAACGTCTCACGTTTATGGTGTTTTGTTGATGAAAATATGATCGATATATTGTTTTATGCTCGTGTTGAAGAATTGATAAAGCTTGCGATGTGTCTTATATGGCATGTGATGATGTTATACAAGAATCGCGCCTGATTCTTTTGTGTTTGCGTATTCTAGCTG
>JAGBKC010000016.1 GCA_017934115.1 Actinomycetaceae bacterium
AAAACTTACTGCCTGGGCCATACATGTTGAAGTGTGAGCGGGTCATGTTGACCGCGCGCTCTTGCTCGGCGCGAAGTGTGTAGCTAGCTTGCTTATCTTCCGGTGTTGTGTGCTCACCTCGCTCGCGAAACTCATAAAAATGCGCCTTGCTTTCAGGGCCCTTAATATGAAACCACTCGGTTTTCTCTGGCTTGCGTTCACGCTCCACATGCTTTACGTATTCTAAATAATCGTGAAAATCATGGTCTTTGAAGGTTTCACCGCTGCCGTCTTCATAGATAGCGTTTGCACTCCACTCGATTTTCTTAGCGATAGAAAGCTGGCTAGCTTGCTGGGCGACGCGATCTTCTACCGTTTGTTTATCGGTATAGCCTATTTTTACCCAGCCATCATATTTCGGGATATCAGGGGTAGACCACCCATAGCACATCGGGCGGATCGGGCGCGTGGTTGCGATGCGTTGGGATGTATTCACGGGTGTAGGTGTCGTAGCCATTAATCCATCGCCCTCACTTTTTCTTCAATGAAATCTATTTCTTCTTGGCTAAGCCCATACTTGTTGTACAGCTGACGGTCAATATCAGGAATCGAAGCCGACCAATCAATATCAGAAGCTGCCGTGAAATCCTGCAGCGGAACATAACGCCACTTCTCAGGCGGGTTATCTTGGGTGACCTTAAGGACACCCAACATAACCCGCGCAAACTTTGTTTTAATGTATTTCATGGCATTCTCAGCTTCTTTTTTAGTGTCAAAAGCGCCAATACATAAAAATGTCTGTGTAAAACCAGTAAATGGCTCTGCAATAAAAGGCGAAGAAAGTGCTTCTCCTAATTCTCCTGAACCATTTGATTTAGAGAGGATAACTTTATATTTATAGTAGTTTTCTCCGCAGTTTATATACTTATGTGAAATCCAACGATAGCAACGTTTGCCTTTGCTTCTTCCAACCAAGCAACAATATTCTTCACTATTTTGAGGATTTTCAGTAAGAAATAATTCAGGAAATAAATCAAATATACCTGTTGTAATAATCTTTTTATTACTCAACTTCAGTTTCTTTTCGCCTTTAACGATATGGGTTGCTGTCAATAAGTGTGGAAAATCTTCGAATAACGACTCATTTAAAGAATATGAAGAGTATGCATGCATAATAGTGTTTAGTGAAGCATAATTTTCTGAATTTTCTACGCGCTTTTTGATTGGTAAAAGTTCTTTATTTTTACTCCATGTACCAATCGGACCAAAATTAGCGCCTTGTTTATGGTAAGAGATACATATACCGCCTTTAATGTCGGTGCCTGGAAAAAATATTTTTGATTTAGCCTCAAAATGTAAAACTTTAAAATCTGGATCAGTTAATATTTTTTTCGAAAACTCTTTAAGTCCTCTTCCAGCTCCATTGAGGAACCTTGCGGGATGAATTAAGCAGACGTTATGTGATAGTTTATAAGATTCTAATAAAAAATAGTTGTATAGTGGGGGGGGCAGTTTCTTTGTTGCCAGTATCTTCCTGATATGGCGGATTGCCGATGATGAAATCAAATTTCATGCCAGCCCTCTCTTCTGAAATAGTGCCAAATTCTATGCGTTTGTTTTTCTGCCAATTATATATGACACAGGGGTTATTTTTGGGGGCTGTTTTTCCTGCCGGTGCCTCGGTGATGTTGCCGCTCTTGTCAATAAAATCAAACAAGGTAAGCTGCCCGCTTTCAGGCTCAGCATCAGCAAACGGAATATGGGTAGTAAGCCCATCCATCTGCCAGGTGTTATAGACAATAATGCGTATCGCTTGTTTGAGTTCGTTATCTGTTGCCTCACGATGTAAATAATGCTCTACATGCTCAGCGAAACTCATCAACACATTCACCCGTGCAATCAGCAGGTTATCGCCTTGAAATTCATATCCATAGCTTGCCTGCAAAGCCTTATACGTCCACTCGAAAAACTCTTCTTCTGTTTGTGCGTGCGCGCGCACAACAGCGAATTTTCTATCCAAAAACCCTCGCCTGCGCTCAATAGCTATCATCTCACCGGTGTCAGCATCATAACGGCTCGTCACAAACGGCGCCTCACCACAGGTGATTTCCAGAACGCGCGCGTTTACATATTCCTGCCATGTGTCACCTGGTGTGTTTATAAACAGTGCGCCTTCTTCCATACTATCGCATGGGGCGCTTTCATCGCCACCATCGCTAGCATTAGACGCGCTACCACTATGAGTTTTGGTGCCTGTGCCGCCACTAAAACCAGCTTCATCACTCGTTATCTTGCTTGCGGTTTTCCTGCCAGCTGCCGCGCCTACATTCTCATATATCGGCAGCTCGGCACCCGTAAATGTAGTGTCCCACACGTCATTCATATAGGCACACACACTACTTGGGGTAAAGACTTCAGCGTGTTTTTTGGTGAGCATCTTTTGGTGCTCGGCCTTTTTGCGGGCACGCGTCTTAATAACACCCGAATGCACACCCGTAATCAGCCTCGGTATGATCTCCTCTGTTTTACCGTAAGAATCACCCAAACCCACCTCGTGAGTGTAAGCATCGGTTGCCCAGATAATATTTTTCTTAGTGGTCTTATCTTTCAATAGTGGGCGTAATAAACCTTGCACATGCAGTGCCTGTATTTCTTTATAGATTTCAACCAGCATATTCACCCACATTTTTTGTTAATTTTATATGGCTTTTATTCTAGCAATCTGGTAGTGCAAAATTGCGAAAGAGTTTTCGTGGTGTTGAATGTATGTTCTTGTTGTATTCACAGACATCAATTGTGCATGTGTTATTCACATGTTTTTCCTAGTTTCTCTTTTAATTCTCAATATCTCTAATATCAATGTGCAAAAGGAGAAAATATGCCTGAAATAGCAAGATTTTATGGAATAGTTGTCAAAATGTTTTATAAGCCTAAAGAACACGAACCGGCTCATATTCATGTGCTATATGGAGAGTATGTTGGTGTGTATTACTTAGACACCTGTCAGATGTTTGAAGGAGATTTACCATTAAAAGCGCGTAAGATAGTGGAAGAATGGTTAGACTTGCATAAAGCAAATTTGCGTACAATGTGGAATACACAAGTGTTTTATAGTCTTCCGCCTTTGTGATGCGAAAGGAATGAACATGATCCATCGTATAAGTATGTTGGAGCTACGTGAAAACTTCTGTATTTATGCGCGTTTTGACGATGGTGTGCAAGTGGTGTATGACATGCGTGATGATATTTCGTCTCTGCCTTCCTTTCAAGATTTAGAGACAATACCTGGTCTTTTTCTCTCAGGTAAACTTGATAAAAGTCGTACATGTATTGAGTGGAATGAATATATCGATGTGCCAAGCCATGTTTTATATGAATATGGAACTCGCGTTTCGTTATCTGCGTAAATGTTGCTTACGCATTGTCTCGGTCTGCGTGTTACAGAATAAGTGAGATGAGCGTGCCGATGGCATAGGTGCCGAGCATGACGATCGTTCCGCCGACGATATTACGCACCATAACTTTCCATATTCCTGCTTTGCTCATCGTTGCAGCAAGGAAGCCTGTGAGGGCAAGAGCAAGAAGAACACTTGCCATCGTTGTGTACAAAATAATGCTGGTGGGGCTGAAAATGATTGCAAGCAGGGGAATGATACCGCCGGCAATAAAAGAGGGGGCAGATGCGATGGCGGCATTGATGGGGCTGGTCAGTGAGTCGAGAGCGATGCCGAAACGGAAGAGTGCGTGGGTGCGCACGGGGTAGGCGTGAGTGAGATCTTTGGCAAGATGAAGGGCGTTACTTTGTGTACCGCCTTCATGTACAAACACATGTGAGAGTTTTGCTGTTTCTTCTTGTGTGTTGTTTTCAAGGTCACGGGCAAGTTGTTCGATTTGAGCTAGTTCTGCGTCTTTTTGTGTAGAAACTGAAACATATTCGCCAGCAGCCATGGAAAATGCACCTGCTAAAAGGCCTGCAATGCCAGAGGTAAGGATGGCTTTGTGATCGAGTGCGGCTCCTGTAATTCCGGTAACGAGCCCTGCGGTAGAGAGAATGCCGTCATTTGCGCCTAAAACAGCTGCGCGAAGCCAGTTAAGTTTTTCGCTTAAGCTTCCGATTTCATGAGTATTTTCTTTAAGGGCACTAGGGGCAAAAAGTGTCTCTTCATTTGCTGGTTCATGTAAGTGAACTGATGTTTCCTTATGGTTTGTGTATGTTGTGTTCATTGTTTTCCCTCCATTTTCTTAAAGTATAAGCACTAAACTTGAATGATTCTAGGAAGGGTAGGTATTCCGAACGTATGTGGTGTCAACACAGCCTCTAAACTTTTCGACAATATAATAAAAACACGACAAGAGGAGTGCCTTATGACAAAAAAAGTTTGTGTTGGAATCGATGGTTCAGATTTTTCACGTGCAGCTCTCATGTATGGAGCAGATGAGGCATCTGTGCGCAGTGCGACCTTAAAACTTGTGTGTGTTTTTACCCCTATGTATGTGTCGGGAGGTTTTGAAAGTTTGGCACATGCAGATGCCATATCTGTATGTGAAACGATGCTTGAAGAAGAAGCTATAATTGTTCGACAGAAATATCCCGATATGGATATTGAAACAGAAGTGGTGATAGGTCAGCCTGTCTCGGCACTTATTGAACAATCTCATGATGCAGCTTTGCTTGTTGTAGGTGCACGTGGTTTAGGGCCAATCAAAAATGTGGTTTTGGGCTCGGTTTCGCGCAGAGTCTCTCATGGAGCAAAGTGCCCAGTTCTTATTGTTAGTGCACCTGAATATCGAGAAATAACCGGTTATGTTGTGGGGCTGTCTGCACATGGTGAGCAAGCAGCCCTTGAATTTGCTTGTAGTCAAGCTGATATTCACAATAAGCCTTTGCGTGGTATTCATGGGCGAGGAAGCGTAGAAAAAAATCTTCTTTTTTCGCTTCGTGGTTATGAAGCTGATGTGCAAGAACAAAGTGAAGCTGTGGAAATTGACGTGCGCAACAGATGGAATGATGTTGTGCGTCAGTATCCAAACATTAGGGCAGAATTTACAACAAGTAATCATCATGCCTTCTATTCTTTAGAAGAAAATGCAGGTCATTCCGATGTGATTGTTATTGGTCGTAATGATGCAAATTTTTCTCTCACTCATGGTTTTGGCACTGTGACAACTCAGCTTCTTAACAATATGGAGAAAAATAATTTTGTGTGTATTGTTCCTCATGGAAAGAAGAAGTAAAAACAACACTTTTCCCTTATTGTGGAGTTAATAGAACTCGTTGAGGACGTGATATGTCAACTATTTCATTGCCATACAGAGAAGAATTTGTTAATGAAGAACCTTATGGAGCGCCACAAATCGATGTTCCTGTGTTTTTGAACGTCAATGAAAATCCGTATCCACCTTCGCCTGAACTTATTGATGCTATTGGTGAAAGTGTAAAAGCAGTAGCGCATAATATAAATCGCTATCCTGATCGCGACTGCATGGATCTGCGAAAAGAATTAGCCGGGTATTTACGCGAAGAATCGCATGTTGATATTGAGCCTTCGCGCATATGGGTGGCAAACGGATCAAACGAAATCATGATGCATATCCTTACCGCTTTTGCCGGGCCAGAGCGGACGGTCGTCTCATGTGTGCCTACGTATTCGATGTATCCCGAATATGTACGAAATGTATATGCACGCTATGTGACATGTGAACGTCATGAAGATTTTACAATTGACTTACATGAACTACGTGCTGTTCTAGAGGAAAACAATCCAAGTGTTCTTCTTTTAGCAAATCCTAATAATCCTACAGGTACGATGATTTCTGCTGATGATGTGCGTGCCATATGCGACATGACTTCAGCAAGTGGTCCTGGCGGTAGTGCAACTGTATGTGTTATCGATGAAGCATATGCTGAATTTAGAAGAGATGGAATTCCTTCATCCTTAGAACTGCTAGAAGAATATCCTCATATCGTTGTTGTGCGTACAATGTCAAAGGCTTTCGGTGCTGCGGGTCTGCGTTTGGGGTATATGGCTGCGTCTCAAAAAATCGTTGACCAAATGATGGTCGTACGCCTTCCATATCATCTTTCAGCTCTAACACAAGCTGCAGCTTTAGCTGCTTTACGCCATCGCAAGCCTTTGCAAAAACAAGTAGCGCACATACGAAAAGATCGTGATTCTATGAAGAAAAGAATGGAAGATATGGGGTGTATGGTCGTTGAATCAGACGCAAACTTTCTTCTTTTCGGTACTTTTGACAATCGGCATGATCTTTGGCAAAAATTTCTTGATGAAGGGATTTTGATACGTGAGGTCGGCCCTACGGGATTTTTGCGTGTTAGTATAGGTACACCTGAAGAAAACGAACTCTTTTTAGAAGTTTTATCGCGCGAACTGAAGGGGTTAAAAAAGTGAGTAATATGCGCACGGCTAGAATTCAACGCACTACAAGTGAATCATCCATAACTGTTGAGATTGACCTTGATGGAACCGGCAAAAGTACTATTGCTACAGGAGTTCCATTTTATGATCACATGTTGACAGCTCTTTCTAAACATTCTCTTATTGATATGACTGTTCAGGCAAGTGGAGATATTGAAGTTGATGTGCACCACACAGTCGAAGATGTTGCTATTTGTTTAGGACTGGCACTCAAAGATGCTTTGGGTGATAAAAAAGGAATTACTCGTTTTGGTAGCGCATATGTTCCGCTCGATGAAGCTTTGGCTCGCTGTGTTGTAGATGTATCAGGGCGTGCATATTTGGTGCATAATGGAGAACCAGAAGGTCAGCAGTATCATCTTATTGGAGGGCACTATACAGGGTCGATGACTCGTCATGTATTTGAATCATTTGCGTTTAATGCTGGAATTTGCCTGCATATAGATCTTCTTCAAGGGCGCGATCCACATCATATTGTCGAAGCCCAGTTCAAAGCTTTGGCACGTGCATTGCGTGAAGCTATTTCCTATGATGAGGGAATGAAAGATACCATCCCATCAACAAAGGGAGCTCTGTAGTGGGAGCTGCAAAAAAAGTTCGTTATGCTATTTTGACTCCTTTTGCTCAAGAAAAGGTTATTGCGGCGATATGTAAACTTCATCATGCAGATGTGCGTGTTGTGCGAACGTCTTCTGGAGTGCTTATCATGCATGAATGCGTCGCCCCTGTGTATGATGAATGGGATATCCGTAATATCACTGGCTCATTCGAGATGGATGAAGAAGACAATGCCCAGATTATTGATATCACGCGGTACATTTCTCGGCTTTCTCCATATGGAGCTATTCTTTTTTCTTCGCATTTGAGTGATTCGTCTGGTTTTGATGAAGGATTATCGGGGCAGATACGTGCTTACCGATACCTTAAAGGAGAACAAAAAGAAGAAGTGCATGCTGGTTTATTTTTGCAAGAACTAGATAGAACTGTTGAATATTATCTTTTGAATTCAGATGATTTTGATGATTCTGCTTGTTTTTCCTCTCGTGACGTTACTGATGAAGATCTTAAAAGTATTATTTCTTCGAGGCCCAAAAATACGAACGATGATGGTGAAGAAGGGTAGTTCATGAAAAAAAGTGTGGTTGTTCTTGATGCTCAAACAGGTAATGTGCGATCGGTCGTGCGCGCGTTAGAGCGCGTCGGTGGCGATGTGACTTTGACAGCAGATCAAGATGCGATCATGAAAGCTGATGGTCTTGTTGTTCCTGGTGTTGGCGCCTTTGGTGCCGTTTTAGAAAAAATTCGCCGTTTACATGCAGACCGTTTTATTGAACGTCGATTAGCAGGTGGAAAAGCTGTTTTTGGTATTTGTGTTGGAATGCAAATCATGTTTGATGATAGCGATGAAACTCCTGGAGTTACAGGCTTATGCCAATGGCCTGGAACGATCAAACATTTAGATGCTGATATTGTTCCTCATATGGGCTGGTCGCATGTTCAACCCCATTCTTCATCGCAACTTTTTCAGGGAATTGAAAATGAACGTTTCTATTTTGTTCATTCCTACGGCGCTGTGGATGATATTTCTTCATTAGGTGAGGGGACAGCCCTAGAGTCACCTTTTGTATCATGGAGCGAACACGGTAATCGTTTTATTGCAGCGGTTGAAAATGGCCCTTTATGCGCTACTCAATTTCATCCAGAAAAATCTGGTGATGCAGGTGCGCAATTATTAAAGAACTGGTTACAAACTTTTTAAACCTTGAGACGAGAGAATGGAAAACAATGTCATCTTTACAATTATTGCCAGCAGTTGATGTCATTAATGGCAAAGCAGTGCGTCTTCATAAAGGAGAGGCAGATACTGCGCAAGAATATGGTGATCCTCTTGATGCTGTTGCTGAATTTGTTGAAGCAGGGGCGACATGGATTCATTTGGTCGATTTAGATGCTGCTTTTGGGCGGGGATCTAATGCTGATCTTCTTGAGCGAATCGTGCGTCAAACATCCATTAAAGTGGAGTTATCTGGTGGT
>JAGBKC010000109.1 GCA_017934115.1 Actinomycetaceae bacterium
AAAGTAAGCCACTTCACACTTTAGGGTGGGTTACAAGCCACACACAACCACCAACCACACCCAAAAAGGACCAAAGACAACACCACCACACAAACACAAACACAAACACAACCAAAACACAAACATTTTTAAGCTTATTCATGCTACATAACAAAAGAAACCAAAGCTCCTACCTTACATTTACCCAACCGCCAGAGATACAAACCTACACACCTTACCTACATCACTTACACCACTCGTTTCTTACCGGTCACATACTTGTAAACAGCGACTTCTTATACTTACTCAAACGTTCAAAACGCACAAAAAATGGAGGGCAAAACCCTCCATTTCATATGCCATTCTTAGAATGGGTTTTACTGAAGCTTTGCACGTGCAACCTTTGCTGCCTTCACCATATTTGTCAAAGCAGGAACAACTTCTTCATAACGTCGTGTTTTCAAACCACAATCTGGGTTGACCCACAACTGAGTTGCAGGAATAGATTTCACAGCAATATCAAGAAGTTCTTCTACATCTTCAGCAGTTGGAACGCGTGGTGAGTGAATGTCATAAACACCCGGTCCGATTTCGCGCTCATATCCCGCTTTGTTAATATCCTCAACGATATCCATCTTCGAACGCTCTGCCTCAACCGAAGTAACATCAGCAGCAAGGCCATCTATCGCATCAAAAATTTGGCCAAACTCGCTGTAGCACAAATGGGTATGGATTTGTGTTTCATCGGCTGCGCCAGAAGTAGCAAGGCGGAAGGAATTAACTGACCATTCAAGGTAATCCTCTTGATCACGCTTCTTCAACGGAAGAAGTTCACGAATAGCAGG
Source organism: Actinomycetaceae bacterium (assembly GCA_017934115.1). GTDB lineage: Bacteria > Actinomycetota > Actinomycetes > Actinomycetales > Actinomycetaceae > RUG11864. The sequence continues at coordinate 825 of JAGBKC010000109.1, forward strand.
TTCATCTACCTGAATGATCTGAATTCCAGCCTTTTCCAAATCTGCGATTTCATCACGCAAAGCAAGAGCAACCTGCGTTGCAGTGACAGCCTTTGGCTGGTCATCTCGAACGAATGACCACGCAAGAATTGTGACAGGGCCAGTAAGCATGCCCTTCATCTGCTTCTTTGTTAAAGACTGTGCGTAAGAAATCCACTCCACAGTAAAAGGACGAGGGCGCGTAACATCGCCCCACAAAATCGATGGGCGCGTGCAACGCGAACCGTAGGATTGCACCCAACCATTCTGGGTCACATCAAAACCATCAAAGTTTTCTGCGAAATACTGCACCATGTCATTACGTTCAGCCTCGCCATGCACCAAAACATCCAAGTCAATATCTTCTTGGAGCTTCACCACATAAGAAATGTGCTCACGAATTTGCTCTTTATATTGCTCTTCCGTAATTTCACCGCGAGCAAATGCGGCACGTGTCTTACGAATTTCAGGCGTTTGAGGGAAAGATCCAATTGTTGTCGTAGGTAAAATAGGCAAGCCCAAAGCATTACGCTGAGCAGCTAAGCGTTGTTCATATGGTGAACGCGAAAAATCATCTTCAGACAAACCAGCGATGCGCTGGGCAACATCTGGGCGATGCACACCTTCATGAACTTCACGCGATTTCAAAGCTTGACGAGCTTCATCAAACAAGGGGTCTTTTTCACCAAATGCCAATGCAGCATCTAAAGAAACGATTTCACGGATTTTTTCATCTGCGAAAGCAAGCCATGAACGTACATGTTCTGGTAGTTTATCTTCACCTTCCAAAGTATGAGGTACATGGAAAAGTGACGTCGAAGATGAAGCAATGACTTTTCCACCTAATTCTTGTAAAGCAGAAAGCTTTTCCAAAGCTTTATCAAGATCAGCGCGCCAAATATTATGCCCATCAACAACACCGCCAAGAACGATCTTTCCTGAAAGATCAATGCCAGAAGTAGCAGGAACACCGCCTCGCACAAGGTCAAGAGCGATACCTTCAACACCTGAGGACGCTACAACTTGAAGGTTGTCATTCAAATCTGCATAGGATGCCTGAAGAAGAATGCGAGGACGCTCATCAAGAGATGTCAAATAAGCATATACGCGCGATGCTGCTTCAGCAACATCTTCAGACGAAACAGCCAATGTTTCTGAAACAAGAGCGGATTCATCCAACTGGATCCATGGAGCATCCAAAGCATGCAATTCTTTTAAGACTTCTGCATAAACAGGCAAAAGGTCATCAAGACGTGACAAAGGATTAAAATCAGCTGGCGCATCTTCACTTGGCTTTGCCAATGCAAGCAATGTAACAGGACCCACTAAGTATGGACGAGTAACAAAACCTTGAGTCAACCCTTGCTTAAAGAGCTGTGCAGGAAAGTTAACACCCAACGAGAACTGCGTATTCGGACCAATCTCAGGCACAAGGTAGTGATAATTCGTATCAAACCATTTTGTCATTTCAAGCGGCGCAACGCGATCTTTACCGCGAGCAGCTACGAAATAACCTTCAAGCGTCAACGATCCGTTCTTTTTCCACGCATCAAAACGGCTTGGTAAACCATTAACGACCGTCAAAGTATCAAGAATATGGTCATAATAAGAAAAATCAGCAGGAATGGATGCATTATCAGCACGTAAACCAAGCTCATGCATATGCTTCCAGTTACGCACACGCAATTGTGATGCCGCTGTTTCAAGATCAGCAACATCAGTGCGTCCAGCCCAAAAACTTTCAAGGGCCTTTTTTAATTCGCGATTCTTACCTATGCGAGGATAACCGAGAATCGTTCCACCCTCGAACCCTACTTGTTCAGTGTTAACCATGTATCTTTCCTTTTTTCTTATATATCTCTTTGCCGAATAACGGCGCTATTTCGTGAAAAATACGTGCCGCAGTAGGCTCATCATTCATAGTAAACAATTGCACCCCTGGTACAGCAAGCCGTTTCACATCGTGGACAAGTTTCACACATGTTTCCACAGCAATATCACGACGCGCATGAGCATCTGGCGCCTCGGTTAACCGCTGCAACAAATCTTGTGGCACATCATAGTTGGCCAACTGACACATACGCTTAAGGCGACCTAGAGAAGTCAAAGGAGTCAATCCAGGAATTACGGGAAGATTGCCGCCGTGGGATTTGAAGAGCTCAATAAATTCACCATACTCATGTGCATGGAAAAAATGTTGTGTAATAGCAAAATCTGCACCTGCTTCTTGTTTTTTCACCAAAGTAAGAGCATCTTCAACTAAAGAAGAAGATTCTGGATGCCCCGTTGGAAAAGCAGCAGTAATGATACGAACGTTATAGTCAGCATGTTCACTGCGTCCACGAATGCGCGAAATCAAATCAGTAGCATGAGGTAAAACAAGATTCATTCCATCTTGTTCATCACCGCGCAAAGCTAGAATCCCTTGCACACCAAGAGATAAAAGGTCATCGATCGTTTCATCTAATTCATATAAGGAATCAGCTTGACATGTTAGATGAACAAAAGTTGGCACACCAGCTTGAACAAGCCACGACACGAGCTCTTTTGTTCCATCTTGACGCGAACCGGCAGCCCCATAAGTAACCGTCACAAAGTCAGTTCCCATATGAAGCATACGACGCACAGAAGCAACATTTGCACGTAAACGATCAAGACCTCTAGCCGGGTAAAACTCAAAAGACAGAGTTGGATGTTCCTCACTTGGCACACATGTTTCATCAATGCACATTGAGAGAGGAAGTGAGGTTTCTTCAATGATGGCATCATCAGGCATGTCAAAAAGATCATCAGAAAAACGACCGGCAGAAAAACGACGCTCAGAATACAAGCGCACATCTTCACCATCTATATGATGATTATCTGACATAGCGCACCACCTATTGTTTCGTTACTCTTATCAATGCCTTATGCTTCTTGTTCTTCTGGTTTTTGACGCATAGATTGAATAATGGCAATAACAATAGCTACACCTGCGCCAACACCTCCAATAGCAAGAGCAATAACTCCTATGGCAAACAAACCAGACATCATACCTCCTTTACACTCCCCTCATCTATCTACAGGCTTAATAAATGGGAACGTGATGGTTTCGCGTATGCCCAGGCCAGTAATAGCTGTGAGGAGACGATCAATACCCATTCCCATCCCACCAGTTGGAGGGAATCCTTGTTCCATTGCTTGCAAAAATTCTTCATCTATCTGCATCGCTTCTGGATCACCCTTAGCTGCTTCCAAACTTTGAGCGACAAGACGTTCACGTTGAATAACAGGGTCAGCTAATTCAGAATAGGCAGTCGCCAATTCCATACCGCGTACGTACAAATCCCACTTTTCTGTAACGCCCTTCTTTGTGCGGTGAGGGCGTGTAAGTGGAGAGGTGTCTTCAGGAAAATCACGCACAAATGTTGGCTCCCACAGCTGATCGCCGCAAGCATCTTCAAATAATTCTTCAACGATTTTTCCTGGAACCCAAAATGGCGCAACAGAAATACCGCGTGTTTGTGCTATTTTTTCCAAAGTATCACGTGGTGTCTCAGGAGTGATTTCTACCCCCAAAGCATCAGACACAGAAGTATAGAGGTCAATACTCTTCCATTCACCACCGAAATCATATTCTGTTCCATCAGCAAGAGTCACCAATGTAGTACCACATGCATCGAGAGCGGCTTGTTGCACGAGATTACGTGTCAATTCCGCCATCGTATCGTAGGTGCCATAGGTTTGATATGCTTCAAGAGCAGTGAATTCAGGTGAATGTGTAGAATCAGCGCCTTCATTTCGGAAATTGCGATTGATTTCGAAAACACGATCTATTCCGCCAACAACGGCGCGCGTGAGGAATAATTCTGTTGCAATACGCAGATATAAATCCTGATCATATGCATTGATATGCGTGAGGAACGGACGAGCCGATGCACCACCATGGACAGTTTGCAACATAGGGGTTTCAATTTCAATGTAATCACGATTGTCGAAGTTTTTGCGCAATGACTTCATCACAGCAGAACGCAGGCGCACAGTATCACGCGCATCTGAACGCATAATGAGGTCAAGATGACGCAAACGAACGCGCGCCTCTTCACTTAAGGAAACTTCTTCTCCAGCTTCATTTGTATATGTTTTCGGTAAAGGACGAATAGCTTTCGATGCAATGCGCCATTCGTGCACAAACAATGATAATTCACCACGTTTAGATGTGCCAATATGGCCACGAACAAATAAATGATCACCTAAATCAGCATCTGCCTTGTACTTTTTCAAAGATTCAAGCGTTAAGAATTCACCAACTTGAAAAATTGCCTGCAGGCGAGTTCCATCGCCCTGCTGAAGTGATGTAAAAGCAATTTTGCCGCTTCCACGACGCAGCATAATACGGCCAGCTACTGCAATATCAGTATCAAGCCGCTGTTCATCTGGTTTAAGCACACCATCATATTGCGAGCGCACTTGGTCAATGGTTGTGTTAATCGGTAATTCAGCGGGATATGGGTCGATACCTTCTTCGTAAAGACGTGCGCGTTTTTCAAGGCGTTCGCGCATTTCTTTTGATGCTTCTTGGCTGAGTTTTTCTTGTATTGCTTGTACCTCTTGTTCACTCACTTTTCTAATAATACTCAACGATGATGGCTCTAGTGCTTTATTTTCGGCTTGCCATATATCACTTAGAATGGTCGCTTGGCACGGGATATCATATAAAAAAAATCCCCTGATTTCAGGGGATGCATCAGTGCCTCTGGTGGGACTCGAACCCACACTTGACAGATTTTAAGTCTGCTGCCTCTACCGATTGGGCTACAGAGGCGCTCTGCACCACTTATAGTACTGCCTTTTTATTTATTTCTCTACTTCATTTGTGCAAAATATGCCACATAATCACCACAGGAAAATGCTAAGCAAAGGACGGACTTTGTGGTTCACGCAAGGCCCATAAGGTAATTCCATCCAAAATGTCATGTTCACTTGTCAAAACATGCTGAAGTTTATTTCCTTTTTCTTCCATTCGCTTTGCAATACGCTGCACGACCGAGCTCCATACGAGCGCACCTGCGGGCATGACGTCAGCCCTTCCTTCATGCATATATGGTTTTTCTAAAAGCGTGGCAACCGGTGTTGTCATGTAGTTATCAGCAATGTCATAAAGTTTATTGACAGGAATAACACTTGCATGAATAGCTTGCGAATCGTAAAAATCCAGATGTAAATAATCAGCTGCACATGTTGTAGCTGTGCCAGCTACGCCTATTAAGCAGTCTATGCCACTTAAGGTGAGGTGGTGTTCTGCTTCATCTAAGGCTTTCTCGATGCATGCTTGTGCATGCTTGATCTGCACGCCCGTCGGTGGATCATCATGAAGATATCGTTCTTTTATGCGCACACTGCCGACATTCATCGAAAAAGCTTGTTCAATATTTCCATGCATGTTTCCGATGACGATTTCAGTTGATCCACCTCCAACATCTACAACACATATATGTCCATCGCTATCCAAAGAACTCATCTGTGGAGAGGATACAAGAGACCCAAGAGCACCTTGAAAGGATAGTGATGCTTCATGAACTCCTGTAATAACATGTGGAGTGACCCCCATCAAAGAATGAACTCCATTTAAGAATATATCGCGATTTTGCGCATCTCTCGTTGCAGACGTAGCACCAAAGCGTAAAGACGTTACTTCATATTTTTTGCACTCATCTGCATATTCTCGCACAACATTCAAAGTGCGCTCTAATGCATCATCAGCAAAACGCCCTGTTTCATCGACACCTTGACCTAGACGCACAATTTCCATACGTCGCAGACAATCTTCTAAAGAACCATCAGCACGTACTTGTGAGATAAGTAAACGTATAGAGTTTGTGCCACAATCAATTCCTGCTATATTCATGCGCGTCCTTTGTGGGTGCACATACATTTGTTTGCGTTATAGTCAATACGCTCAAGAGCTTCATCACCTAACGCACATACGCCATTTCCTGCAGCCAGCGCATATCCGGCAAGCGCATGGAGACATTTGACACGCTTAGGCATCCCGCCTGCAGAAACATTCGATATTTCTTCCACCTCTCCTAAAAGATTACGACGGCGTATATATTCATGATGTGCCTTTTCGTATTCTTTTTGGACATCTTCATCGTTAACTAAGCGTTCATTCATATCCACCATATACCCCGCTGCTTCTAAGCGAGATATTTCTTTGACCAGCGAAGGTAAAGTGAGATAAAACAATGTAGGAAATGGAGATCCATCATCGAGACGTGGCAGCGTAATGGTAACTGCCGGACTTCCACATGCACATCTTGCAGCTATGCCAACTAAACCGCGAGGAACGCGCCCCAACTGGATTTTAATATCTTCAATATCTTCATCAGATGCGAGGCTGGCTTGTGGGGCAATTTCTCGTAAAAAATCTTGTGTTATCACGTTTTTTTTCATCACATCCCTTTCTGATACTCTGATGATGAACACCTACTTAGTAGACGAAGATGTTTTCTCACCTGGCGTTTCATCTATATGTTCAGATTCTTTTTCAGCTTCAAGATAGGGTATAGCATTCGGATTATCTATAATGTCATTACCGCTATTTTCACTTACCATCGTGATGGAATCCCACGCTGTTACATACCATGGTGTTGCCGCTCTCCTGATATCGTGGATGCGCTGTGTTTCTTCAGCAAGCTTTTGAGCCGCGCTTCCTTCTTCAGAATCCGTAACTATATATAAAGTTTGACCATTCATAACATAACCAAGACGGTTGCGTGCTTGTTCTTTCACATAATTATCGTCATTCCATAATTCGCGCTCTTCTTGTAAAGATGCATAGTGTTCTTTTTCTTGAACAAGCTCATTTTGGGTTTCACGAAGTTGAGATTGCTGCTGCAGATATTGACTAAGAGTTGGTACAAAAAAAACGGCAGATATCACTAAGGTAGAAAGAATGAAAATTACAGGAAGAGAGAAGAATCTTTTTTTCTCTTCATGCTGGACCATAATGTTATACCCGGGTTTCCAGCGATTGATGAAATTATGGAGAACAGTAAAAGGGTCAACACTCGTATGTGAGGAGTGCGTCTGCGCATCACTAATATTACGTATGTTATCGGGTTGACGAATAGCGCCAGATGTACGCGTTTTGCGAAGTTCTCTCTCCTTCTGAGATGCTGTGTTTGATGTCGTGCGCGAGCGCGCATTGACATGTTCTTTTTTAATGCGGGTAGGCTGCGAGGGCTGACTAGGTTCTTTTTCTTTTATTACTTTACCTCGCTGTGAAGGAGCATTACTTCGTTTACGTGAAGATGAAGAGCGGGGATTTTTCGTTATATTCTCAGATGCAGCGCGCTCTTTCTTTTGATGTGTATCGCCCGCTTGACTAGCTGAAGACGGTGTCGTTTTCTTCATAGACCGAGGAGTACGAGGCGGACGCATGTCAAGTATTCTACGACATCATCCATATGCCGTAACTGAAGAACACTAAGAAGTCACGTAATACAATCAATATCTGCTCACGCATGACAATACTCGCGACTTCTTGCACATTGCAGATAGCTATAACGCAATTTCACTCAGTCATGACATCAAGCAAATCTTTATAGCACGTCACCTCGTGATATCGCACATTTGCTGTACTGGCTTCGTTGAAGAGTTTTTTGGCGCACGCAATTTTTGCTTTTTCTACACCTCGCAGCTCGAGGCTTTCAAGGCTGCCTTTTGTTTCTGCCACAAAATATATGTGTTTGACGTCTTCGGTATCTTTGAAGGCTATGGCCCAGTCTGGCGCATAGTTTCCTACTGGTGTGGGGATAGTGAAAGTGCGTGGCAGTTTGGCGTAGACTTCCACTTCATCTGCCGCATCTAGATCGCGGGCGAAGCGCGCTTCGCCATCAGAATCAGGGAACACATAATCTTGCACGCTTTTTTCACTTCCAGTGCTTTGCTTGCGTTTTGAGGTAATTTTTCGGTGAAAATAGCACTATCATATGTGCCCTCAATGGGGTGATATTCTATATGGTTCACTATCATTGCCGCTTTTTCATCCACGATAAGTTTTGCTGTTTTTGCAATGAATTCTTTATGCAGCCTAAACACGCATGGAATAAGGTGGGAGCGAAAAGTAAAGAACAAATCGCCGAACTGATAGCTAGAGCTGTATCGGAAGGCAGTAAATCTGGTAACATCATCACGTGGCGCTATAGGGGGCAAACCATTAAGGTAACAATGAGTCCTTCTGGACAAATAGGAAACGCTTATGTGGTGACGCGATAAAAAATAGATATACACCATCTTTTATTCACCGAGGAATATCTAGACATCGAAGGAATATTTAATATGACACATACGCACACCGCTTTAACAGATAATGAACTATACGATCTAGTGTACGCCGATCCTCCTTTAAGCATCACCGAACTACGTCACATTGTTTTCATCCACAACCCCGATACGTGGGCAAACGATAATTGGGATTGGAAAGGTAGCGAGGAACATATTGAAGCATATAGTGAATTTTTACATCGACTCATTTCTGCACTGCCTGACGACACATCTCCACGCATCGCTTTAAAAATAACACAAGCGTACGACACATGCCTCTTTGCTGTATCAGATAATTCCAAAGCTATAGGCTTGGGATTGTTTCAATCATTTCTCAATCGCCACGTTGCTTGGATTAAAAATCTCATCGAAAATGAAGTGAAATTTGATTATCATCCCGACGTGCCAATATCTGCTGAAGAGATAAATTCTTATCTTGAAAAGTACGCTGATGCTCTACCTGTGTTAGATATCTTTAAAAATGTACACAGTGAAAACGACAATGAGAATTGGCAACGTTATTCCCCTGAAAAAAACCTTGAGTAGATGATTCAAACAAAACTTGCACTATGGAAGAAAATCATCTTTCTTTTACCTGCCATGTTACTTTCTGCTTGTACGACAAGTATTCAAACAGAAGATCACTATGAAAATCCTATCTCTGACTCCGCCGTCATAGCTTTTTTGGATGACGGTGTCACAGATGAGCAAAAAAATTTATTTGACCATATTATTACTGTTGACGCTCATGGAACGCCTGGCCAACACGGAAAATTTGTTTACAACACTTTTATGCAATCTATTCATAATTATCAAACAATCACTACATTGATTGCTATCGATGTTGTAGGTGAAAACTCTCAAGTACTGCCAGAAAATCTTGCACAAGGCATAGAACTCGCACAACAATATGGGGCACGATTCCTTAATGTGTCTATTTCCTTTCCCGACAATTTCACAGTTATACATGAAGCAGTAAAACATGCGCATGAAGCAGGAATAACTATTTTTGCGTCAACCGCCAACGATGTTTTTGATAGAGAATCCTATCCGGCCCATTATCCAGAAGTATATGGAGTCACTTTACTTGATAATGATGGCGATCCGGCTGATTTAGCTACCACAAAAAGTAGTGACATAGGAATTTACACAGACTTGATTCCTAATAGCGAACTGCTTGGAACATCATTAGCGACACCGGTTGCTTTAGCTTGTACATAAAACAACCACGTTCTTTTCCCCCTCTTTCTCGCATGAAAGGAAATACGCAAAGCATTGATTGCACGTAAGTACACGTAGCTCATATACCCATTTTTTCAACAACTAATATAAAACTACATTTTTAAATTATTCGTTTTCGTTAATTAAAACAACATAGCACAACCCTATCTAGTATTACATGCGCGTACCTTAGATTTTAGATGACGCGGCGGATGGTGTCAGGGCTGAAAGTACGGAAAAGCTCCTCAAATAGATAGGAATAAGATTATATAAAACAACAAGAAAGCAGCACATCCACAAAAAAAGGCCTGCCATAAAGCAGACCTTTCTTTTAACGCAATTCTTTTATTCTTTCTTGAAAAGATTTTTCATCTTTAGAGGACGGAATTAAACCATAAATACCCCAAAAAACAAGAAAAAGACCTAAAGAAAAGAAAGTTAACTCATGATAAAAATCATCATCTAGAACAAAAGACAATACAGCAAAACAAAGACCTACACATGCAGAGATAAAAATCAAAACACTAAATATCATTTTCCATTACTTGAAACATTTATTTCTCACATCCCTTATTCCTGCAAATTCAGCCATTAACACACCGACTGCTCCACCCCATAAAATAAATAATATTTCTCCTATATTTCGAACGAAAAACAGAGTTTTTTGTCTGCAACCCAAACGTAACATAAGAGCACCAACAAGTAAAGATTAATCACAACTTTCACGATTGCGCAGCCCACATGCGAGCGCGCGCCAACCACCATTCAGCGATTTCAAGACGCTGCAAGGCATCCGTACGCCATTTTTTACCATCCACTCGTTTTGCTCCAGCAATAAGAGACAATACAACACCAGAAGTTCGCACTGATAATGCCAGAGGGTCGACTTTATCTTCTAATAATTCTATCCATCGCATCAAATCCGCACGAACATGCGGATAAGCCTGAGGAGCCAAGGATGGCAAAACTGACATATGCCCCAGCAAACATGCCCAATCATCAACGCGATAACCCGGCCCTAACGAATCAATATCAATAATTGATGTCACCTTTGCACGAGTAGAATCAACATAAATGTTTGCCTCATAAAAATCGCCATGTGTTGGCACAAGCGGCCCTAAATCAACATGTTTCATCAAAGATTCGATCCCCAAAGCCACCGATTTACACCGAGCAGCAGCTTCTGGGATAGCTGTCGATGCAGCGTGCGCATATTGACGCGGCCTATCTGCCCAGGCAGCACGACGAGGCAAACTGAGTACCTGAGAAGGAAAAGAATCTAGAACATTCTCAAGAGAATTGAGCATGCGCTCAGCTGCATCCCCCATTCCACGAGAAAAAAAGTTTGCCAAGGGCTCACCCTGAGCATGTGACAGCAACACAAGGCCTCGCTCATCAAATAAGACAACACGCGGAGCACATACACCGCTACGTGCCAGCATTTCATGCCGCGAAGAAAGATCGCGCGCCTGATGCGGACGCATCACTTTACCATAAAGCACTTGACCTGAAGAATCAGAAATCTTGACAACAGCGCGGCGTGTAGGCCTGTAACTCTTCAAATCAACATTGACAGGCGTATCCAAGACAGTTGACATACGCCCCGGCGAAGTGGCGATCATCAGCGCAGGAAGCTCAGGATCTTCAGGGTATCGCCATAACACCACGCGCATTCCATCATATTTCATATACACAAGGCGCGACGTATCCACATCACTCAATTGTGCAGTTGAGGCACAAATATATTCCTCACTGCGTTTTAATTCGCCATGCTGCCCTATACGATCAACAGAAACAGAATATCCTACCGTTACACCGGCACCAGGTCGATGATGGAGAGAATGAAGTGAC
>JAGBKC010000110.1 GCA_017934115.1 Actinomycetaceae bacterium
CTGCTGTGCGTGGCATCATGCGCAATCAAGCTACACGTACAGAAGCAATGAGCCTTATTAATGCTGCTTCTTAATACTGAAAGGAAAGAAATGCGAGAATGTTATTGTGCAGCCCATGGCGATCAATTAACGCGTGTAATGGGGATCGTGAACGTTACTCCTGATTCTTTCTCTGATGGTGGGCGCTATAACAGTGTTGATGCGGCTCTTAACCATGCTCATGCCCTTCTTGCAGATGGTGCTCATATCATTGATGTTGGCGGTGAATCTACGCGCCCTGGGGCACGCATTTTAACGTCTGACGAAGAATGGAAACGTATCAAAGACGTTGTCCGTATTCTTGCTGAGGATGATATTTGTGTCAGTGTTGATACTTACCACAGTGAAACAGCGCGTCTAGCGGCTGAATCGGGTGCTCATATCATTAATGATGTTACTGGCGGTAAGGGGGATTCGCAGATGTTTGATGCTGTTGCCTCTACCGATGTTATGTATGTACTTCAACATGGGCGCGGAAATCCCCAAACAATGGATTCATTGGCTCATTATGACAATGTTGAACGCGAGGTTATCGATGAATTAATGGCCTCATTTGACCATGCTGAACATGCAGGCGTAGATGCTCATCGCATTATTCTTGACCCGGGTTATGGTTTTGCAAAAAATCCTGAACATAACTGGCGTTTATTGGCGAACATTGATGAGCTTGTTGCCTTGCCTATGCCTGTGCTTATTGGTGTTTCCCGTAAACGTTTTCTTAGCGATTATTCTGTGGGCAGCGATGTTGACGGACGTGATCTTCCAACTGCTGTGATCAGTGCATATTGTGCATCGCGAGGTGTGTGGGGTGTGCGTGTGCATAATGTTGGCGCAACAGTTAGCGCCTTGAGTGTAGCGGCAGCTATTGAAAATAATCGATAAAGCGTGAATATGATGAGCCGGTATGTAGATAGAAATAATCTTGATATCGTAGGTATCAGTGGACTATCTATTGAGGCAAGCCATGGTTTATTGGAACACGAGCGCTATGAAGTCCATCCTTTTGTTACTGATGTGAAAGCTTATATATTAACGCATATTGCTGGGCAAACGGATAACATGATGCATAGTATTTCCTATGCTGATATTGCTGATGATATTCATGCGGTTGTGGCAGGTCCTCGTGTCCAACTTATCGAAACATTGGCTGAAAATATTGCCGAGCGTGTCTTAAATCGTGGTGCACTGTATGTAGATGTCACTGTTCACAAACCTGAGGCACCTCTTGAGTACACATTCGCCGATGCTTACGTGCATATTCAACGAACGAGTTTTTTAGCTGAACCTCCTTCAGGTGAGAGGAAAGCTGTTCTTGCTTTAGGTGGGAATATTGGCGATACGCGCGAAATATTTTTACGTGCCTTGGATGATATACGCGAACTCCCAGAAACAAAAATTTTTAATGTTGCCCCTTTTGTTACTACGAGTCCTGTTTTGGCTGAAGGTCAAAAACCGCAAGCTGATTATCTGAATACCGTTATAGAGATAGACACGCGTCTTTCACCTTTTGAACTTCTGCATTCTTGTTGGGGTATTGAGAAAAAATATCATCGTGAGCGCACAGAGCGTTGGGGGGCTCGCACTCTTGATATTGACATCATTGATTATGAAGGTGTCTCTAGTGATGTTCCTTCTCTTACTTTGCCGCATCCGCGTGCACATGAGCGTGCTTTTGTTCTTGAGCCTTGGTGTTCTATCAATGAATATGCTTCTTTAGATGGGCAGTCAATAAAACAGCTTCTTCATGATATACGGCATTTTTCATAAAAGATGTTTACAGCTGAGAAAATAACTTATTTTTTGTATACTTGAACGTTGTATATCTAACACTTTGTAGGGTAGTGGTAAAAATGCAAGATACGATTCGACTTAAGGGAATTGAAGTTGTCGGTTCTCATGGTGTGCTCGCTGAAGAGCGCATGATCAAACAGAAGTTCATTGTCGACCTTGAAGTAGATGAATTTGCGGGTCTTTCTGCAGTTTCAGATGAAATGACCTACTCTTTGTGGTATGAAGATTTAGTTGATGATGTGGTGGCAGAAGTTTCTGGTCCGTCCTTGTATTTTATGGAAACTTTGGCAACACGCATTGCTGAACGCATTATTGACCGTGGTGCCCTTTCTGCTTCTGTTACTGTTTATAAACCTAATTTTAAGGCAGCTGTTCCGGTAAAAGAAACATCGATCACTGTTCGTAAAGCATCACCTTTATATGATGATAATATTGGAAACCGGCACGTTGTATTAGCTCTTTCCTCTAATGAAGGTGATAGTAAAGCTATTTTAGAAAAAGCTATTGAAAAAATTCGCGCTCTTGATGTGTATGTTACCGGTGTTTCTTCTCCTTATATTGCTCCTGCAGATTATAACGGTGTTAAGGGTGAACAAGAATTCATGACTATTCTTCTTGGTCTTAATACGTTGAAAAGCCCAGCAACTTTGATGAGTGATTTGGCAAATATCGAGGTGTCTCTTGGTCGCGTTGCCCGTACGCGTTTGGCTCCGCGCCGGATAGGTATTTCTGTTATTACTTTTGGTTCTCTTGAATCTAATTTTCCGAAAATTACCTTGCCTCATCCAATGGCGCAGAAAACTTTGTCAATTTTAGAGCCATGGTATGAAATTGAGCCACATGCACGTTTAAGTGGCACTCCCATTGAAGAGCTCATTACGTCATTGAAGGAAGGAAAAACTGCAGAATTATAGAGAGCATGGCAAGTGCTATGAGTAATAGTTTTGATGTTGGTATTATTTCTGCTGGTAAAGTTGGGTGTGCTCTAGGTAGTGCTTTGCGTAGCGTGGGGCATAATATCGTTGGTGCATATGCATCAAGCCAAGAGAGTAAAGAGCGCCTTGAAGTTATGCTTCCTGATGTTCCCGATATGTGTATCGATGATATCGTTCGACGTTCACAAGTAGTTATTTTTGCTGTTCCAGACGATATTTTGCCTTCTCTTATAGAAAAGATTGCCAATGATCACCTTTTTTCTGCAGGTCAAATAATTATTCATACTGCTGGGCGTTATGGCGTGAATGTTTTAGAGTCAGCTGCACGCGAAGGTGCTTTAACTTTTGCTTTGCATCCGGCGATGACATTTACTGGCACATCTCTTGATGTTGCGCGTCTTGCAGGATGTCCTTTTGCGGTGACAGCATCATCTTTATATCGTCCTATTGGTGAAGCATTAGTGATGGAAATTGGAGGACATCCATACCTTGTTCATGAAGATAATCGTTCCCTTTATCACGCTGCTTTAAGCCATGGTGCTAATCATGCTGTTACGCTTGTTTCTAGTGCATGTGCTTTGTTGAAAAAAGCTGGAATCTCAAACCCTGGCGCGTATATACGCCCCTTGGTGGAGGTGTCGATTGAGGGGGCGCTACGCAGTGGTGAATCGCGATTAACTGGGCCAATTGTACGGGGTGATGTGAAAACAATAGGCGAGCATTGCGCAGCTCTCGATGCTTTATCAGCAAACGAAATATTAGCACAATTAGAAGATTCTTCTCAAGAACGCTCTTTTTCCTTTATTCCTGCAGATGTAGATATGGATGATATTGATAATTCTGTTTTTTTTGATTCTTACGATAGTGACGATATGAGTGACATTGCCCAGTTGTATCGCTGCCTTGCTCGTATAACTGCACGTAGGGCGCTTAAGAATAAGAAAATAAGAAATGAGCAATATGAAGATATCCTTCGGCATCTTGGCGAGAATGGCTAAAGATATTTATCTTCTGCTTTCATAGGTGGCTGTCACTTTTGGCATCTTTGCCGCGGCGGCGTTTTAGAATACATAACATGGTTCAGATTTTGCGAACAAAAGAAGAAGCTCGGCAGTTTTGTGCATCATTAGAGGGTGATGTTTGCCTTGTGATGACGATGGGTGCTTTACATCAGGGGCATATGAGTCTTGTTCGCGCTGCTAAAAATAAAGGTGAACATGTCATTGTGTCGATTTTTGTTAATCCTTTACAGTTTGGTGAAAATGAAGATTTTGATGCCTATCCGCGTCAGTTAGATGACGATATAGCGCTTTTAGAAACTGAAAATATTGACGCTGTTTTTGCACCGAGCGAAAAGGAGATGTATCCGCGTTTGCCCCATACGCGTATACAACCAGGAAGTATGGCATCAACGTTTGAAGGAAAAACGCGCCCTGGCCACTTTGCCGGAGTCCTTCAGATCGTTGCAAAAGTTTTTCATATTATTCAACCGCATTATGCTTTTTTCGGTCAAAAAGATTCGCAACAACTTGCTTTGATACGTGCAATGGTGGATGATTTGGATTTTCCTGTGAAGATCTGTGGTGTTCCTCTTCAACGAGATGAGAATGGATTAGCTCTTTCTTCGCGTAATGAATATTTGTCTGACGAAGAAAAAGAACATGCATATACATTAAACAGGGCACTGTATGTCGGTAAAGATGTTGCAGATAATGGTGGTGGTATCCATGAGGTGGGTATAGCTGCACGTGCATGTTTTGAGGAGAATCCTGCCGTGCGTCTTGATTACTGTGAGATTGTTTCACCTGATACCTATGAGCCCATTGAGCAAGATACGTATGAAGGCAAGGCTCTTATTATTTGTGCCGCATGGGTCGGAAAAACGCGTTTAATTGATAACATGGAGGTGCATATTCATGGCTAGTAATGGACAAAGTGAGCGTATGCGCCGAATGATGAGCGGAAAAATTCATCGTGTTACCATCACTGAAGCTGATTTGAATTATGTTGGCTCTATTACTGTTGATGAAGATCTGCTGGATGCTGCTGATATTCTGCCAGGTGAAGCGGTTGATGTGGTAAGCGTGACGAGTGGAGCGCGCTTGACGACCTACACAATTGCAGGTGAACGCGGAAGTGGTGTGGTGTGTATGAATGGTGCTGCGGCCCATA
>JAGBKC010000111.1 GCA_017934115.1 Actinomycetaceae bacterium
AGAAAAAAATGCGTATATTTTGCACGCATACTATATAAACCTAACTTCATCTAATTTCACAATCACCACAATTATACGA
Source organism: Actinomycetaceae bacterium (assembly GCA_017934115.1). Classification (GTDB taxonomy): domain Bacteria; phylum Actinomycetota; class Actinomycetes; order Actinomycetales; family Actinomycetaceae; genus RUG11864. Next base: position 80 of record JAGBKC010000111.1, read on the forward strand.
AAACATGCACTTCTAGTATATCAACACACCTACCTCGCAGTACATATACATAATAAGGCTGTAATGAAAACACACTACCTCCCACATGCACTCTCAGCTCACGCAAAACAAAAAAGGCCCGCCAAGGCGAGCCTTTTATAGTTGTCTAAGATTTATGCAGTGATCTTACGGCGAACCACAACATAGCCAGCTAATGCTGCTACTGGAATGATCACCATCAAAGCATATGGAGCATAAGAAAGCAAAACACCAGTTGGTGGAATATCTGCGTATGTGTTTGTCACAGTAACGGTAACAGGAGTTTCAGTTACAGTACCTTTCTTGGCACTATAAGCAGGCTCGAAATCTCCTTCTGTAGTTTCTGTAACTTCATATTCTGCTCCAACGGGAACACCGGTAAACTTAGCCTTTTTATCTTTAGCAACCGAAAATGAGCATGTAATTTTACCGCTTACAGGTTCACCACAAGTAGTTCCTGTTGCTTCAGTATCTTGAGCAGGTGCAACTGCTGGAACAGTTGGTGACCAATTATTAGCTGCAGGATTTAACGAAGCATTAAAATTCTCAGGAATCGTGAAGACAACATTCATTTGATATGTTGGTTCTTCTGGACGACCGCCATCATTAATAACAGTCTTGCCAATTTCGAAAGTTGTTGTATCTTCATTAATGTTGATGAAGTCAAGGTTATTTACTTTACCACCGTTGGCAGTACCATCATCGTTCTTTACTTTTGTGATAGTAATCCACTGATAATCTAGACCATTATCACCATTTTTAATAGCAGCCTTAATATAATATTCAGCCTGTGAAACTTTTAATTCACTATCAGGATTTGTCAGCGCTTCTTTCACAGTCCACGCATAAACACCAGGCTTTGTATAGGTCGTTTTTGAAGGAAGAAAAGACGCGGAAGACGCCTTTTCATTCTTTTCAGTAACGTTGACAGTGACATTAGAAATTGCTGGAATATCACTTGCAGCAACACAACCATCTGCATCACAAGGTGCTGCAGTTACTGAAAATGTAAAAGCCTTTGATGTATCAGCAAAAACAGTATCATTTGAAATAAGTGTCTTACCAATCTTCACATCATCATACTCAACGGTAGGATCATCAGCAAATGCAGGGTTAGCACCGAGACCTGCTACTGTTCCCGCAAAAGCCAGTGCTGCAGCCCCCAGACCAGCACCAAAAAGCCGTAACTTCATTATTACCTCCATATCATAGCGTCTACAGAAAATCACAATATCTGACTTGCCCATATACAGGTAGATACTGTTATTAATAAATATAGTATTACCGACCAGAGAGAGAGAGAGAGGAAGAAAGACCTACACACATCTTTTGAACAGGTGAAATATAAAAAAATAATAGCAAGTAAGCGTGTCATACACACAGCATTTCACATGCGTATCAATTATAGCTAGTTGAAAATGTCTTCCATCGTAACCATTCTTCACATATAAACAGGAGCACCTAAACGAACCATTTTCCAAAACTATTATTTATCAGCAAGTCACTTATACGGTGATTTTACGATAAGCAACATGATAATCCGCACGGCTAACAACAAGGATTATCATTATCAGCACATACGACATACACTGAAGCAAAAATCAGTTCGCCATATGTATTTCTCACAGATAATAAAAAGGGAACACTCATAGCAATAACAAAATATCAAGGCCTTCATTGCAGAAACCAATAACAATACAAGAAAACTACAACGTTTTTTTCCATACAGGAGTTGGAGTAGCCTCAAACAAGCGGCGTACCCACCATACAATTTCAATACTCGCAGCAGCAACAAACCCAATACCACCACCAATAGCCATCACAAAAAGATTTGATGAATCAAGTAAAAACAACTCCTGCGTCAAAGGAAAAGTAAAAATAAGGCCGTATCCTACAAGAGGAAGGAAAATCAAGAGAATCTTCCACCACTCATAAGGGCGCGCAACAGTTACCAACACCCATGTTGAAGGAATAATAAGCGCAAGCAAAGCGGCAGTAGATACCTGCATGTCTGTAGCACCATAACGACCTGCCAACAACACATATGTACCAAACGAAGAAAGCGCAACAATAAACCCCGAAGGAATGCCAAACCGCAGCACACGCGCCACAAAGCCATCTTTCGCACGCTCATTATTTGGTGGCAGAGAAAGCAAAAATGCAGGAACACCAATAGTAAACCATCCAGTAATCGTTACATGAATAGGTAAAAAAGGATAGGATAGCCCGCTTATAAGAACAAACATAGCTATCAAGGATGAATAAATAGTTTTTGTTAAAAATAAATTAGCAACGCGCTCAATATTTCCTAATACCCTCCGCCCTTCAGAGACAACATGAGGAAGAGTGGCAAAACGATCATCGAGTAAAACAATTTTGCCAACTGAGCGCGTAGCACTCGCACCCGACCCCATTGCCACACCCAAATCAGCATCTTTTAATGCCAAAACATCATTCACTCCATCGCCCGTCATGGCAACAGTGTGTCCTGCTTTTTGTAAAGATTTCACAATATCGCGCTTTTGATCCGGTGTAACGCGCCCAAAAATATCGTTTTCTTCTACACATGCATCAAGATTTTTATACGTTAACGAACGCGCATCAATTGCCTTGACATCGCGCATTCCCAATTTAGTTGCCACAGCAGCAACCGATAGCGCATTATCACCTGAAATTATCTTTACTTTCATATCTTGAGAAGCAAAATATTCTAAAGTCTCTGCAGCATCTTCGCGCAGTTTTTGCTCAAGAACAACCAAAGCAATGAAAGAAAAATCATCTATTTCCTCAATATCTTCCACATTCGTAGATATTTCACCTAAAACAAGAACACGCAATCCTTGGCTTTCAAAACTTTGAACCTTCACCGTATGTGGTGAATGTTCAGGAAGAAGAACATCAGGTGCGCCTAAAATAATATTTTTTACATTTCCTTGAATGTCAAAAGTAACACCGGAAAATTTTTTCGCCGATGTAAAAGGCTGAACACCAATAACTTTCCACGGAGCTTCACTTACTCCCACAGATTCTTTAATGGCTTTCATAGAGGAATTAGGGGCATCATCTGCAGTAGCAAGTTGTCGTAAAATTTCTTCCACCCGCCTTTGACTCACACCAGAGGCACACTCAAGAACAGACATCATCATCGCATTTTCAGTTAATGTTCCCGTTTTATCTGCGCATACCACATCCACACGCGCTAAGCCTTCAATAGCTGGCAATTCATTCACAAGACACTTTCGGCGCCCCAAACGCACCACGCCTAAAGCAAAAGCAGTAGAGGTAATAAGCACAAGCCCTTCGGGAATCATTGGCACAAGAGCACCCGTTACTGCCAGAACAATGTCTTTATAACTATGCCCCTCAATAGATATTTGCCCAATAACCGTCAAAATTCCAATTGGAACAAGAAACCACGTAATAACGCGTAAAATTTTATCAATACCGCTTTGCAATTGTGAATGAGCCAGAGTATATTTTGATGCCTCGGCTGTTAATTGCGATGCATAAGAATGCACCCCCACTCTTGTAGCGATATATGCGCCTGTTCCAGATGATATAAAACTACCCGATAAAAGTTCATCTCCCTCAGATTTTACGATCGCATCAGATTCGCCTGTCAATAAAGATTCATCTGCCTCTAAATAGCGTGAATGAACAACTTTTCCATCAACGACTACTTGTTCACCAGGGGAAACCAAAATAATATCACCAAGAACAACATCATCACGTTTGATCGTTCGCTCATTCCCCTCACGCAACACACGCGGATGAGCTTCGCCCACCACTGCCAAAGATTCAAGAGTGCGCTTTGCTCGAAGTTCCTGAACAATGCCGATGATCGAATTAGCAATAATAAGCAAACCGAAAGCACCATTGATCCATGAACCGGTCGTCATCACTAAAACAAACAAAATGCCCAGCAAAGCATTGATGCGTGTCAACACATTATCTTTAATGATTTGAGATGTTGTGCGCCCAGAACGCGGAGGAAGAGTATTGCCAAACCCTTCGCGATGACGTTGCCTGACTTCGTCCTCGCTAAGACCTTGTGATGCGTCCGTACCTAGAAGGCGAGCCACCTCCTGAGCACCCGAAGAAGAAACATCAGAAGAAAATAAAGAAAAACTTGCCGTATCACGTGAGGTCATATGGCAAGTATATATGCTCTTAACCTACCGAATCATCAGAAGTGGTATTAGGTTCGTTAAGCATATCGTCATTTCCGCCAGTCGCCGACGAATCAATAGCAATAACAAGTTCTACGCTTTCACCACGGCTAATTGCTTGACCAGCCGATGGACTTGAATGAATAACCTCACCTACTTCAACATCATTCGATGTTTGCGTTGTTATACGTGAAACTTTAATACCTGCCTGATTCAATGTTTTCACCGCTTCATCTTTCATTAAGCCAGAAACATCAGGCACCTTTCCATAGCCAGTTGAAATGGTTACACGAACACTATTACCTGGCGCTAATTCACCACTTGAAGGTGTTTGGCGAATGATGGCATCCTTTTCAGTAGCAAGGTTGTCTTCACTTGTCACTTCACCAAGTTTAAGACCAAGATTTTCTAAGATGCGGCGAGCTTCTTCTGTTGTTTTTCCTGTCAGATCAGGTACAGGAACAGCAGCAGGCCCAGACGAGAAATGAGCGGTTACTAAAGCACCGCGGTTTAATGTAGTTCCACTTGCAGGAGAAGACTTCACAAAACCACCCTCAGCAATGGAATCATCCGAAATATCTTCACCGCGTTGATAAACTAGACCAGCCGCCTGAATTTTTTCTTTTACAGCATCTTCACTCAAACCAACTTCAATTTCAGGAACCTGGACTTTACCATTATCGTCAGTGGCCGATGCGCTTGCCGTTGGAGCAACTTCTTTTCCATCTGCTGATGAGGAAAAAATAAACCATAAACCTACACCAACTAAAACAAGAAGAGCAATAATGCCAGCAATAAGCCAGGTTTTTTTCTTTTGGTTATCATCACTTTCTTCTTCGCCACCAGATAAAGCAGCTTCATACTCTCCTGTAGCAGGAATATAAGGATTCGATGAATATGATGAAACGGGAGAAACAACAGATGTTGCCTGCGAATTATTAGCCCATGAAGCAACAGACGGAGCCATCACACCGCCACCTTGAGCAGCAGAAAGAAGATCATCACGGAATTCATCTGCACTTTGATACCGCTCTTCACGATTTTTTGCCAAGGCTTTCATAACAACACGGTCAACCACATTAGGAATATCAGGCGCAATTGCCGATGCAGGAGTTGGCGTTTCAGAAACATGCTGATAAGCGACCGCTACAGCACTATCTCCTGTAAATGGAGGTTTACCCGTTAAAAGTTCATACAACAAACACCCAGCAGAATATAAATCACTGCGCGCATCAACAACTTCACCTCGCGCTTGTTCAGGTGAAAGATATTGTGCGGTACCCACAACAGAATTTGTTTGTGTCATCGTTGCAGCACTATCGGCAATTGCTCGAGCAATACCGAAATCCATCACTTTCACCTTACCATCAGGCGTAAGCATAACATTACCAGGCTTAATATCACGATGGATGATGCCTTCATTATGGGAATATTGCAAAGCAGAAAGCACACCGGCAGTTATTTGAACAGCCTCAGCGATCGGAACCGGATCACCATCTGCAAGAAGAGAAGCAACTGTACGCCCTTTGACATACTCCATCACAATGTAGGGAAGTTTCAATACTTCACCGTTTGCCTGTTCGATCGTTTCTTCACCCGTATCGTAAACCGACACGATGGAAGGATGATTCAATGCCGCTGACGATTGTGCCTCACGGCGAAAGCGTGCCAAAAACATCGAATCACGCGCTAAATCAGCACGCAACACCTTAATGGCAACTGAACGAGAAAGGCGGTTATCGTACCCTAGACGCACCTCTGCCATACCACCACGGCCTATAAGATCGCCAACATCATAGCGATTGCCAAGTGTGCGAGGAATTTCAGCCATCTGTCTACCTTTCTGTTTAACGCTAGTCTACTGTACCTACACCATTTTTTATTTCAAGAGCGCGGAAATAATATTACGTGCTATAGGAGCAGCGATTTTTCCACCAGTTGCCTCATTACCGACTTCTCCACCATTTTCAAGAACAACAGCAAGAGCAATACGAGGTTCATCTGCAGGAGCATAGGCCACAAACCACACGTTTGGAGCCTTTTTATTTCCCGTTTCTGCTGTTCCTGTTTTACCGGCAACCTGCACACCAGAAATGGCAGCTGCTTTTCCAGTGCCGGTTTTTACATCCTCAATCATCATTTTCTGCAAAATCGATGCCGTTTTTTTACTCACAGGACGTGCCAACACACTTTCTGATGTCGTTTCAGTGATGTCCATATCACTGTCATACACTTTATCGATAATATGTGGCTGCATCATCACGCCATCATTAGCAACAGTCGATGCCACCAAAGCCATCTGCATAGGAGTAACGCGCACATCTTGTTGACCAATCGATGCCTTAGCTGTTTCTGCATCGCTAGCGGGAAGAGGAAAACGCGAAGCAGTAACAGGTTGCGGAGTTTCTATCGTTATGCCAAAACCAAATTTTTCAGCTGTTTCTTTAAGTTTTTGAGCTCCTACATTCGTTGAGGCAATAGCAAAAGGAGTGTTACATGATTCAATAAACGCTGTTTGCAATGTCACGCTACCAGAACCATCACCGCAAGAAGAATTTCCGTAATTATGCATTTCAGTTTGCGTACCAGGTAAACGCCACGATTTCGGAGCATCCACCATAGTGTTTTCATCCATGGATTCGTTGTTTTCTAACATGGCAGCCGTTGTAACAATCTTGAAAACCGAACCAGGTGCGTATTGATCGCCTGCAATTGCTCGATTATAAAAAGGACGATTTTCTTTATCACCATCAAGAGTGGCAAAAGTGTTAGCAGCCGCTTTTTTATCATGAGTACTCAAAGTATTTGCATCAAAACCAGGTGTAGAAACCTGAGCCAAAATTTTACCTGTTGATGGTTCAAGAGCAACAACAGCGCCCTTCTTCCCCTTCAAAGAGGTATAGGCAGCCTTTTGAACATCGGGATTGATAGTTAATTCAATAGAACCACCACGATGCTGTTGTTCACCTGTGAAAAATTCAGCTAAATTCTGTGTAAATAGCGCACCATCATTGCCATCCAAAATAGAATTTGCATAATTTTCAAGACCTGTTTTTGTATTTTGAGTAACCGAAAAATAACCGGTGATATTCGAGTACATATAGGAATCTGTATACACGCGCTTATATTTATAGTTATTATCAACTGGAGTTGAAGAAGCAATGGCTTTACCGGCAACGATGATGGAACCACGTTCAGTTTCGCGAGCTTTATAAATACTTCGCGTATTACGAGCATCATTAGCTAAATCTTCAGCAGCAAAAAATTGCCAGTAAGTCGCAAACCCCATCAATACAGCAAACATCAAGCCAACAACAACCGCTAAATGACGTGTCGGTTTATTCATGTTCTCCTCCTTCAACAGATACAGATTGAAGGTTCTGTGTCGCATTTGTTTCTTCGTAAAAATCAGACCGAGAAGAAGGAACTGCAAAAGATGCAGGATTTTTCTGAGAATCATCAACTGCATCCATCTGACCTGTATGCCCACGATCTGGGCGAGTTAATTCTTCCAGTTCTTCTTCAGTGAGCGACGCAGAAGAATTAGCTGGCCTACGCGAAGATTCACTCATACGAATAAGCAAACCTACCATCATCCAGTTCACCAAAAGAGCAGATGAACCACGCGCCAAAAATGGCATAACCAAGCCGGTCATGGGCAATACGCGCGTTACACCACCAACAACAACAAAAGCTTGTAAAGCTACAACGAAAGAAAGGCCAACAGCAAGCAATTTACCGAACCCATCGCGCACGCGCATTGAGGTGCGCAAGCCTCGCATAACGAAGATAAAATACAACATCAATACAGCCATAAGGCCAGCAAGGCCAAGTTCTTCGCCTAAAGTGGCAATAATGAGATCAGAATCGGCAGCGTAATTAATATGCGGATATCCTTTACTTAAGCCAGTTCCCGTTAAACCACCAGAGGCCATTCCAAAAATACCTTGGACAATCTGCCATGAACTGCCATACGTACGATCATAAACATCCACATCAAAAGCGCGAAGCCACACATCAAAACGAACAGCTACATGAGGAACAGCCATACGGATGACATACACACCACCAACTGATAAAACCGCACCAATAAGCATCCATGAAACACGCTGAGTTGCCACATAGAGCATCCCCACAAACAAGCCGAAGAATAAAAGCGCAGTGCCAAAATCATGTTCAACAGCCAAAACCCCCAAAGAAACGACCCATGCAATACCAAGAGGTAAAATGTGGCGAAGTTTCGGGAAGGTAATGCCTAAAAATTTTGGACCTGCCAAAGAAAGATTATCGCGCTCAGAAACAAGATAACCTGCAAAAAAAATAGTGAAAAAAACT
>JAGBKC010000112.1 GCA_017934115.1 Actinomycetaceae bacterium
CAGTATGAGACGGAGCGGCAGCGGGCAGAGGCGCGTCGCAACGCATTGATAGCATAGAGCACGGGTGTCATCGGACTGCTGGCCGTCTGCTTCGCCTATTCTACTAGATAACCAGCATATTTACAAGTATCTCAAAAAATCATGTATAAAATTACCCTCTATTATTTTTGTTCTTCTTGTTCTTCCACTAGCTTTTCCAATACACTTTTTTCCTTTACTCCTTTATTTTTATAGAAAAAATATAAAGCTATTCTTGTTAAACCATATAAAACTAAAAACAAAATAGCGATATACATAAAGCGCGAGTCAAACAGTGACATTACTCCGCATCCAAAAGTTCCTATTGCAAATAAAAAACGCAATGTAATTCCAATATTTTCTACATTCATCTAAAACACTTATCCCTTACATCAGTGATTCCTATAAGTTCAGCACCTGAAATATTTTCCATAAAAAAAGGAAGTACGAAAACTTACTCCCTTCATTTATGTAAGTATTATTTTTTACTTAATGACTTCAACAGATTCAAGAAGAACATCATCAACAGGACGATCCATCATGCCTGTTGCCACTTCAGAAATAGTAGAGACAACTTTCTGTGACTCTTCATCAACAACCTTGCCAAAAATGGTGTGCTTGCCATTCAACCATTCTGTTGGAGCAACAGTGATAAAGAACTGAGAACCATTTGTTCCAGGCCCAGCATTAGCCATGGCCAAAATATAAGGCTCACTAAAGGTCAATTCTGGATCGATTTCGTCTTCAAACTGATAGCCAGGCCCACCAGTTCCACGCCCAAGAGGATCGCCACCTTGAATCATAAAACCTGAAATAATACGGTGGAAAATTGTTCCCGAATAAAGAGGATCTTGACGTTTTTCGCCTGTAAGAGGGTCAGTCCATTCTTTTTCACCAGTAGCAAGACCAGTAAAATTTTCAACAGTTTTAGGAGCACTTTGAGGATAAAGCTCTATCTTAATTGCTCCATAATTGGTATGAAGTATTGCTTCCATGTTTCTATCCTATCCATAAATACCTATACACACATAATTTATTGCATAAGAAAACACACATCTAATAACACGCATAGCCTTATAAATAACTTCTTCTTTATCTTTTGGCAGTATATACTTTAAGTATTCGTCGACGAAAGGTTTCATCATGGGTGAAGAAAAGAAAAAGCATTCCTTTTTACGCTTCATTATCAAAACTTTAATTGCCGGTGGTATTGCATACGCAGGTTATCTTGTTTACAAGAAAACCCAACCTCAAGAAGATCCTTGGGCAGAAAGCTACTGGGAAGAAGCAACTGTAGATACTGAAGAAACTGCAGATACAGCTCAAACACCAGAAACAAACGAATAATTCTTGTTTTAAGACCTCAAAGCTCTTGGTGAACAAGGGCTTTTTTCTTACTCATCTTCTCTTATTTACACATAGTGATATAAAATAGGCAATAAAAAAGCCGAGATAAACTCGGCTAATGGTGGAGGTAACGGGACTCGAACCCGTAACCCCCTGCTTGCAAAGCAGGTGCGCTACCAGTTGCGCCATACCCCCAAGCAGAAATAAGTTTAGCAAAACTTACTGGGTTTTCCATCAAAGATAAGGAATAATACCTCACATTTTAGGAAGTGGGCCTAGATGGACTCGAACCATCGACCTCAGTCTTATCAGGACTGCGCTCTAACCAACTGAGCTATAGGCCCATTCACTTTTTCAGTGCCGTATAAGATTAACGCAAAATATATCAGTTATGCAAGTCGTTCTTACAGACACGTTCAAGGTCACATTTTAAGCAGTTATTCATCTGTCACGGTAATGCTAAAACCACCGACAAGAGCTGCCACCATATTATAAACGAGAGCTCCTACAGCCGAAAGAGCTGTCACAAGAACAATGTCAATAATGGCAAGAATAATGGCAAAACTCATCCACCTGCCAAAACCAAGATAGGAGACAATCATCAAAAGTTGTTCTGAATTAAGAGTTTCAAACAAATCTTCAATTTGCGAAAACACATGCACGGAATCTAGGATGATCCACACCAGCATCATCGCCACAACGATCATAATGCCTAAGGCAACTGAAAGAAGAAAACCGATCTTTAATGCCGAAAGAGGATCAATTTTTTGAATCGTCATGCGCACACGACGAATATCAACACTACGTTTTTCTGCAGCTTCAGGTACACCTCGAGGTGCAACTTTTGGAGGCGCTGTTTGTCCATCAGGATGCACAGGCGGAAAAGCCTTTACATCATCGTGAGCAGGTTCTGTCACTTTATCTTTTGCTTCTGTACTCATCAAACTACTCCAAACGTGTCAGTTGCACCTTCTAGCATACACAAGAAACATATGCCGATAGATAACTCGAGCTTATTCGTTGGTTACATCATCTGAGCTATCATCTTTTTCATTAGTATCTATTGATGATGTTTCTTCACTTTCGCCGGTTTTTCCCGCAGCAACTTCACCTGTTTCCTCTGATTTTTCCTCTTCTTCAGGCATTTCATCACTTAAGGTAACAGCAGAAATAACATCATGAGCATCAAGACGAACAAGGCGAGACCCCTGAGTATTGCGCCCTGTAGTAGAAATTTCATTCGTTGACGAACGAAGAACTTTACCTGACGACATAATAACGAGTAAATCTTCACCATTCGTTACGCGAGCATCAACAAGATTACCGCGAGCCTCAGAAAGTTGAGCAACCTTGATACCAAGACCACCACGTGTTTGTGAACGATATTCGCTTACCGGCGTGCGCTTTGCAAAGCCATGCTCAGTAACAACAAATACATCAGCTGTTTCATCAGTAATGACATCCATCGTTAAGAGGTAATCATCTTCCTTGAAGCGCATACCTCGAACACCACCAGCAGACCTGCTAAGAGCGCGAATATATTGTTCGTCAGCAGAACAACGCAGGCACTGCCCCTTACGTGACACAAGGAAAAGCTCATCATCATCATTAGCCAAAACTGCAGAAACAACCTGGTCAATACTGCCATCTTCTAATTCACGCAAAGTGATAGCCTTAAGGCCAATCTTATTAGAATCAAAAGCAGTAAGACGTGTTTTTCGTACCAAACCAGAACGCGTAGCAAGAATCAAGTATTCTGCCTGTTCGTAGTTGCGCAAAGAAATAATTGAAACAACTATTTCTTCAGGTTGGAAAGCAAGCAAATTAGCAATATGCTGCCCCTTTGCATTACGAGAACCTTCAGGAATTTCATATCCCTTAACACGGTATACTCGCCCCTGATTCGTGAAGAACAAATGCCAATCATGCGTTGACCCAGCGATAAAATGTTCAATGACATCATCAGAGCGAAGTGAGGCCCCTTTAACCCCTTTACCGCCACGATGCTGTGCGCGATATTCAGATGTCTTTGTGCGTTTGATGAAGCCAGCACGCGTAATCGTCACAACAACGTCTTCTTCTTTGATAAGATCTTCAACGTTCATATCTCCGCTGAATGGAAGAATAGTTGTTCGGCGATCGTCACCAAATTTATCAACAATTGCTCCAAGCTCTTCAGAAATAATGGAACGTTGACGCTCAGGACGTGCCAGAATATCGCGATAATCCTTCGTGAGCTCCATTTTTTCGTTATACTCATCAAGAATTTTTTGACGTTCCAATGCTGCTAAGCGGCGAAGCTGCATTTCCAAAATGGCGTTTGCCTGATCTTCATCAATATCAAGCATTGCCATCAAAGCACTTCGCGCCTCGTCAACAGTAGGAGAGTTTCGAATAGTCGAAATGACTTCATCAAGCATATCTAAAGCTTTAAGATAGCCTTCCAAAATATGAAGTCGCTTCAAAATTTCATTCAAACGATATTCTGTACGCCTACGAATAACATCCATTTGATGAGAAACCCAATGGCGAACAAAACCGTCCAAGGAAAGCGTACGCGGCACACCATCAACAAGAGCAAGCATATTGGCAGAGAAGTTATTCTGTAAAGGAGTGTTTTTATAAAGATTGTTCAAAACAACTTTTGGAACAGCGTCTTTCTTTAACACAACAACAATACGCTGGCCTTCGCGTCCAGAAGTTTCATCTCGAATATCAGAAATACCTTCGAGCTTTCCATCTTTCACGCCCTCAACCATCTTGTCGAGCAAGCGATCAGGGTTCACCTGATAAGGAAGATC
>JAGBKC010000113.1 GCA_017934115.1 Actinomycetaceae bacterium
ACTCATTGACTTTAGCGTAACGGGATATCTCTCCCATCCACCACTTACGCGCACCAGAAATAGATGCACCTTCCACAATGGAAGCTTCAATAAGTTCAATAGCACCGGCATTAACAACATCACGCAATTCTTCATCTGAAAGATCCCATTCAGTTTTCACGCGTTTCCGTTTTTCTTGAGGAAGTTCAGGAAGTTGAGCACGCAGTTGTTCAACATATTCTTCACTTGGCTCAAGAGGCACAAGATCGGGCTCTGGGAAATAACGATAATCATCACTATCGCTCTTTTCACGCCCTGATGAAGTTGATCCATCTTCGTGATAATGACGCGTTTCTTGAAGAACCTTACCACCGGAAGACAAAATTGCTGCTTGACGGCAAATTTCATAGCGCACAGCATTAGCGATACCCGTAAAAGAATTGACGTTTTTAGTTTCTGTGCGCGTACCAAAAGGAGCATCGGGACTTTCACGCAAAGATACGTTAATATCTGCACGAACATTACCGCGCTCCATGCGCGCCTGCGAAACTCCTAAAGCACGGAAAATATCACGCAAGCCACGCACATATGCAGCAGCAATTTCAGGAGCTTTTTCTCCCACACCAGTTGCTGGGTGTGAGACAATTTCCACCAATGGCACACCTGCACGATTGTAATCAACTAAAGAATATTTTGCATTATGAATACGTCCAGCATCACCACCGATATGAGTATTTTTGCCAGCATCCTCTTCCATATGTGCACGTTCAATTGGGAAGGTGTAAGTAGAACCATCTTCCAAATCAATGTCAATATGTCCATCAAAGGCAATAGGTTCATCAGACTGAGAAATTTGATACGCCTTACATAAATCTGGATAGAAATAATTTTTACGAGCAAAACGACACTTCTTTGCGATAGAGCAATTAAGAGCTAAACCGATCTTAATAGCACTTTCAACGGCCGTTTCATTAACAACAGGCAAAGAACCAGGTAATCCCAAAGACACAGGGGTAACATATGTGTTTGCCTCGCCACCAAAAGCATTTGGAGCTTCGTCAAACATTTTCGAATCTGTTCCTAGCTCAACGTGAACTTCAATACCGATCACTGGGTCATATCGACGAACAGCTTCTTCAAAATCCATTAACTTATCCATTTATTCATCCTCCCATGCTGATGCAGGACACTGCTGTGCCAAAGGTTCACCAATAATCTTTTCTAACGCGCGTGCAACTTTATACATTGTGTCATCTTGATGTGCAGGAGCAAGAACCTGGAAACCAACTGGCATACGTTCTTCACCGGCAATGGCACATGGGAAAGAAATACCAGGAATACCTGCCAAGTTTGCGGGGATAGTTGCAATATCATTTAAGTACATCGACATTGGATTATCAGATTTTTCACCAAACTTGAAAGCAGTTGTAGGACTTGTTGGCGAAACAAGAACATCTGCTTCAGCAAAAGCTTTATCGAAATCTTGTTGAACAAGTGTGCGAACTTTTTGAGCATTGCCATAGTAAGCATCGTAGTAACCAGCAGAAAGGACATGCGTACCCAAAATAATTCGACGCTTCACTTCATCACCAAATCCAGCAGCACGAGTAGCTGCCATAACTGTTTCTGCAGTAACGGGCCCTTCTTCAGGTTCGACACGCAAACCATAGCGCATACCATCAAAGCGAGCTAAATTCGAAGACACCTCAGCCGGCATAATCAAATAATAAGCACCTAATGCATACTCAAATGACGGACACGACACTTCAACTATGCGAGCGCCCTTAGCTTGCGCATCATTAAGAACTGCCTGGAAGGATTGTAAAACTTCTTCTTGAAATCCTTCACCTGCTGAGAGCTCTTTAATAACTCCGATAGTAAGGCCCTCTAAAGAATCCTTACGCGCATATTCTTCAGCAATATTCGATAGAGGTTTCACTTCATCAGACAATGAAGTTGCATCATAAGGATCATGGCCTGCAATTAATTCTTGCAAAGCAGCAGCATCAGCAACTGTACGCGCAACTGGACCAATTTGATCAAGTGAAGATGCCATAGCTACTAATCCATAACGCGAGACAGCACCATAGGTTGGTTTTGCACCAACTGTACCTGTCACACTGCCAGGTTGGCGAATCGATCCGCCTGTATCGGAACCGAGGGCCAAAGGAACCATAAATGATCCCACTGCAGCGGCACTTCCCCCCCCACTTCCACCTGGAATACGCTCTTCATCCCATGGATTTCTCGTTACACCAAAAGCAGAATGCTCAGTTGACGACCCCATTGCAAATTCGTCCATATTTGTTTTGCCCACAATTGGCAAACCTGCATCTTTAATTTTGGTAATAACTGTTGCATCATAAGGAGGAAGCCAGCCTTCTAGCATCTTTGAAGCACATGTTGTTGGCATTGCACGAGTAACGATATTATCTTTAATAGCAATAGGAACACCTGCGAGTGGGTGAAGTTCTTCTCCTTGTGCGCGCTTTTCATCAATTTTTTTGGCAGTCGCTAATGCACCTTCTGCATCCACATGCAAAAATGCATGAATACGAGGATTATGCTGGTTAATTCTCTCTAAACATGCCTGAGTAAGTTCAACGGACGTAAGAGCTCCCGAACGTAATTTCTCTGCCATTTCTAAGGCAGTTAAACGTAATATATTATTCACAATCACTCTTCTCCCAAAATTTGTGGAACTAAGAATTTTCCGTCTTCTGCTTCTGGAGCTGATGCTAACACTTCATCACGGTCAAGCACTTGGCCCACTTCATCTTTACGCATAACATTCACAAGCGGAATGGGATGACTGGTTGCTTGAAGCTCAGAAGTAACAACTTCTGAGACTTTCGCAACAGCAGAAGCAATCATATCCAATTCACCTGCTAAACGTTCTTTTTCTTCATCTGTTAAGGCAATACGTGCAAGGTTTGCCACACGAGCAACCTCTTCTACTGAAATAGACGACATAGC
Organism: Actinomycetaceae bacterium; assembly: GCA_017934115.1. GTDB lineage: Bacteria > Actinomycetota > Actinomycetes > Actinomycetales > Actinomycetaceae > RUG11864. The sequence goes on from JAGBKC010000113.1 coordinate 2,956, forward strand.
ACCATTCTACGGTCTTTACGTCTTTATCGTTCAAACACAAGGAATAAGCAGATGTTACACATCCCACGTATCACATTCCAAACGAACTGGATTCTTATAAGCAATAATCATTTCAAAAATCGTTGAAATGACAAAAATAATAATGAAAGTAAAGAAAAAAACTTCCATCTGGGCAATCTCTATGTATCGCAAAGCAATAAGCACGATGACTAAGATGCACATTTTAACAACATACGACATCAGCAGAACAAAAGTAGCATTATCGTAATTTTTCGACAAAAACTTTGACGTTACCACGTCACTCACATTTATGATTACGCCAAGTATTCCAGCTAGAAGCACACCCATAGCCACAGAAAAATCATAAAACACCAAAAAAAATAGTGAAACACTAAGAATAAGAGGAATACAGATGCCAACTGTCACTTTCGCATGATGAACGAGGATATCACGCATACGCGCCTGCTCACCAATATCCTTCTTTATTTTCCATATACTAATCATCATGTACTGCCAACTCTTTATGCTGCTCTAAACGTCTACGCGCTTGAATACGAAAGTTTGCTCGTTTTTGTGCTTTGTCATAATATTTAGACACTTTCATCACAACATACGTAATAAGCCCCCCTATCACCATTGCCAAAAGTGCAAAGGGAGCAACAGTTTTCGCGGAAAAAACCGCTAAAGAAATCCAAGAAAAAGAAAAAATAGCTGCCCACATATAAAGAACAATGACACTTCCGCGATGTGAATACCCCATATAAATCAAACGATGATGCACATGCATACCATCAGCAACAAACGGAGAAGAACCTTTTATAAGGCGACGGACAACCGCAAAAATTAAATCACCAAGTGGAATAAGAAGAATAACAAAAGGTGCCAACAAAGGCATCCATGCTGGTAGAGCATATCCAATATGAGTGTTTGCCGGATCGATTTGCCCTGTCACTTCAATGCAAGCACCAGCAATAACCGCACCTAACATCAAAGAACCAGAATCTCCCATAAAGGTTTTGGCCTTATAAAAATTGTAGGGCAAAAATCCAATACAAGCTCCAATAAGAGGCGCAGTTGTGGCACATGCAAGAGAAGAATAATCCCCTGGAGTTGCATTACGCGTTAACCAATATGCATATAAAAAGAATGTTCCACTAGCAATCCCTATCACTCCCGCCGCTAGACCATCAAGACCATCAATAAAATTAACGGCATTCACCACAATCAGCACAACAAAAACTGTTACAAACAGATTCATACGACTTGATCCTACAGTTAACCCCATAAAAGGAATCGTCTCAAAAGTAACGCCTTGCCATGCCATCACACCAGCAGCTAATATTTCACCGGCTAATTTTGCATACCATACAAGCTGAGCAATATCGTCAATAAGCCCTACAAGACACATAACTCCAGATCCCCATAAAACACCCCATGCAGCAGAACCGGGAGCTAAAACGCGAGATAAATAAGGTATATGCATGGCACATACATAGGCACACAGAATCCCTATATACATGGCCACTCCACCTAATCGCGGAATGGGAGTATCGTGCACATCACGAGTGCGGATAGGAGTTAAAGCACCAAAACGCCTGGAAATATAGATAGTTAAAGGAACAAGAAGGTACGTACATGCAGCAGCAATAACGAGCATCAATAAGTAAACTCTCATATCACCTTCTTCACCCACCGCTTTGCATTATTGTAACGCACGAAAAACGTCATCTTTACTAATGGCACCCTCTCGAACGATCCGTACATCTTCCACTAAAGACACAATCGTTGATGGATTTGCATTGCGCATTTCTCCTCCATCAAGATATACAGAAACCTTATCACCAAAATATGCATAAGCTTCATCAACAGTACATGCAGGTGGCTGGCCAGTCATATTTGCAGATGACACAGCAAGGGGGCCTGTAACAGCAAGAAGCTCGCGCACACACTCATCATCAGGAATCCGCAGTGCAACTGTTGAATTGTGCGCATTTTTCCATGAAGAGCGCGCAGGCATAACTAAAGTGAGCGCACCTGGCATATAAGCACCAATAAGCTTATAAGCACGTTCATCAAGAACAGCGATTTTTTCCATCATCTTTACAGAAGAGACAAGAAGAGGTGCAGGTTTATCGTCACCTCGATTTTTTGTCGCTATGAGATTCTTATGAGCTTGCGCATTCGTTGCATCACAGGCAATTCCGTATACAGTATCGGTAGGAATAACAATCAATTTTCCTTGCATAACAGCGTAAGCTGCACTGCGGATCGCATCAGCTTTTTCCCATGGCTTCGCAAAGGACATTGTACGAGGTTTCTGTATTACACAAGACTTTACATGTATATGTGGTGCTAGAGAGTCACCATTTTTATAAGCTCGAATCCATCTTTTACGTCCCGTTGCATCATCACGCGAAGAAACACCACTAAAACCACAATCACGCGCATAAGCCACTAGATCTGATGCTTGAGAAGGAGCATGTTCCATAACAAGCATGCCACCTGGACACAAAAGTTCGTGCGCACGGCGAATAAGCGCATGGGGCATATCTAAACCTGAACATCCACCACCCCATAAAGCAACTGATGGGTCGCGCAGAGCATAGCTTTCCACCTCATCGTCACCAGGCACATATGGAGGATTAGAAATGACAATATCACACATGCCTTTCATTTCATCCAAGGCAGTTAAAGCATCAGCATGCACAAAATGAACTGGCTCACCATAATTTTCATTATTCTTTTCGCACACTTGATAAGCACTGTATGAAAGCTCGACTCCCCACACTTTTACCTGTGGATTTTCTTGAGCAATTGATAAAGCTATAGCACCTGTTCCGGAACATAAGTCAATAACTTTTAGTTCTTTGTCTTGATGCATGTTTATATAGCTATTTACATCATCGATCATCCACTCAGTTTCAGGACGCGGGATAAAGACGTCTGCCGCGCATTCAAGTTCAAGAAAACGAAAAGCTGCTGTCCCCGTTATTAATTGAAGCGGCTCCCCTTGAATATAGCGATCAAGAGAGGAAAAAAATGTGTCTACTTGCTCATCTTTTAACGTATTGCCATCTGTGTCTTTTTTTACGTGTTCCAGCAAAAAACGTATAACATGCTCAGGCACATTAACTGCTTGCTTTATGCAATATTCATGTGCCTTAGCGATAAGCAAATGAGGCTTCATTATTCAGATTCAGAAGCAGCCAATCGCTCAGCTTCATCCATCTGACGTGCCGAGTCGATAAGGGGCTCGAGAGCTCCGGAAAGCACTTCATCAAGGTTATAGGCTTTATATCCTGTTCGATGATCTGATACACGATTTTCTGGGAAATTATACGTGCGGATACGCTCACTTCGATCAACAGTGCGCACTTGTGAACGACGAAGTTGAGCATTTTCTTCTGCCAGCTGATCAAGTTGCATTTGGCGCAATCGGGCACGTAAAACACGCATAGCAGATTCGCGATTTTGAATTTGCGACTTTTCGTCCTGCATAGAGACCACTAAGCCGGTTGGCAAGTGAGTAATACGAACAGCACTATCTGTTGTATTCACCGACTGACCACCTGGGCCTGACGAACGGAAAACATCGATACGCAAATCATTATCATTTATTTCCACTTCATCTGGTTCGTCTACTTCTGCAAAGACCAACACACCAGCAGCAGATGTATGAACACGCCCTTGAGATTCTGTAACAGGAACACGTTGCACGCGATGCACGCCTGCCTCATACTTCAAATGGGCCCATACTCCGTCAGCAGGATCTTCAGGTGTGTTCTTCAAGCGAATAGCCATCTGAACATCCTTAAACCCGCCTAAATCAGATTCAGTGGAAGAAAGAATTTGAGATACCCACCCCTTGGATTCTGCATAGCGTTGATACATACGTAATAAATCGCCGGCAAACAGAGCGGATTCTTCTCCACCAGCACCTGCCTTTACTTCCATAATGACATCACGGGCATCGTCAGGATCCCGAGGAATAAGAACATTTTTGAGTTCTTCGGTTAAGTCAACAAAATTTTTCTCAAGAAGAGGAAGCTCACCCTTAAACAATTCAGCATCTTCTCCACCAGAACTGACGATTTCACGCATTTCTTGAAGATCATTTTTTGCCGTGCAATACTGTTCGTAAACGCGCACAACACGCCCAAGTTCAGCATACCTTCGCCCTAATGATTTTAATTTTTCTGGACGCGACAAAACTTCAGGGCTTGCCATTTGGGATTCGATATCACGATATTCTGCTTGCATCTGCTGGGCAAGTTCTTCTTGATTACTCATTTTCTTCCTCGTCACTTAAGCATAAACACAAAAGAGCGCCGACACTACCAGGTGCCGGCGCATCTTTATGACGTTATTTTGTGCGCTTTCCGTAGCGTGCCTCGAAACGTGCAACACGGCCGCCAGTATCAAGAATTTTCTGCTTACCAGTATAGAAAGGATGGCAAGCATTGCATACATCAAGGCGCAAATGTTCACCTTCATATGTAGAGGCAGTTTCAAATTCGTTGCCGCATGTGCACGAAACACGAATAGCGTGATATTCAGGATGGATACCCTGTTTCATAATGTCTCCTTGGATTCATATATGTTCCTGGGTCCGATATCGGTGAACCAGAAACGATTGGACTTGTCTATTATCACATGCAAAGAAAAAGCACACAGAAAATGTAACTCATATCAAAAAAGTTACTTTCCTGACTCCTGTATTTGCCTCATAATGCTCATCAGAAAATCAGCATTATTCTTTGACTTACGCAAACGGTTAAGGAATGCATCTGACGCATCATCAACCTCAAGTTTGCCAAGTGTGCGACGTAATTGCCACAAAATCTTCAATTCCTGAGGAGTATAAAGCTGATCTTCACGACGTGTACCCGAAGCATTAATATCAATGGCAGGGAAAATACGGCGATCTGCAAGTTCACGAGACAAGCGTAATTCCATATTACCTGTACCTTTGAACTCTTCAAAAATAACTTCATCCATCTTTGAACCTGTTTCTACTAAAGCAGAAGCAATAATGGTCAAAGAACCGCCACCTTCAATATTGCGAGCTGCACCAAAAAATTTCTTTGGTGGATACAAGGCTGCAGCATCAACACCGCCAGAAAGAATGCGGCCCGATGGTGGAATAGCAAGATTATATGCACGAGATAAACGTGTCAAAGAATCAAGAAGAACCACAACATCATTACCATATTCAACCAAACGCTTTGCACGTTCAATTGCCAATTCAGCAACAACAGTATGGTCATGAGCAGGACGATCAAAAGTAGAAGCAATAACTTCACCCTTGACCAGACGTTTCATATCTGTCACTTCTTCTGGGCGTTCATCAACGAGAACAACCATCAAATGAATATCAGGGCTATTCTTTTCGATAGCCATAGCAATACGCTGCATGATTGTTGTTTTACCTGCCTTCGGAGGAGAAACAATCAAACCGCGCTGACCTTTACCAATAGGAGCGATTAAATCAATAGAACGTGAAGTGAGCTCTTGAGGATTTGTTTCAAGGCGAATCATCTCTTGTGGGTATAAAGGCGTGAGTTTATTAAATTCAGGACGATTCTTTGATACTGAAACATCAACATGGTTAATGCGCTCAACTCGAACAAGCTGATTGTGGCGCACCTGATTTTGGTTATTAAAGCGGCGGTTATTATTACGTCGATTATTGCGACGAGGATCATCTTGAGGTTCACGGGCGCTTCCCTCAATAGCATCACCACGACGCAAAGCATAATCACGAACGACCTGAGCAGGAACTAACACATCATGTGGACCTGGCAAATATCCGCTTGTACGCAAGAAGTAGATATGACCTTGTTTATCTAAAATACCGGCAACAGGAAAGAGAGCAGATTCATCAGACGCACCATATTCATTAGAGGAATTGTCACCCTGAGCATTATTGATATTTTGTTGCTGCCCCTGATGAGGACTATGGTTATTTTGCTGATTTTGTTGATTTTGCTGATACAGTTGCGCCTTATTATCGTGATAATTATTACGTTGTTGACGATCTTTATTTGGTGTGTATTGCCTACCTTGTTGGCCATCTTGCGAACGTTCAGGCAAGATAATATCATCAACGGTCTGAGGAACATTTCCCTCATTATTCTGACGAATATTATCATTTTTACGCTCGTCGTAATTATTGTTTTTGTTATGACGACGATTATCATCACCATAAGAACGACGTGCACGCTTACGCGAACGCGTTTCTACGGGTAAAGATGAATTTTCTGTCTGTTCGGTTTGTTGAGGAACAGCAATGCTAAGCTGTTCTTTTTCAGGATTTTCAGCAGACGCATCATTTTTTGGTGGACGGCCGCGACGTGCTGGGCGAACCTCACGAATTGCAGCAATAAGTTCTGGTTTTTTAGCTTTTTCAGGAACTTGAATACCTAATTCTTCTGCTAATGCACGTAACTGTGAAATTCTCATAGCAGATATTGCAGTAGATGATGTTGTAGGTTGTGGCACAAAAACTCCATTCAATTGAAAACCACTAAATAAAAAACATAATATTTAAGGTCAAAATAAAACTAAAGGAAAAACCTTTAAGAAAATTTTTCATGAAAAAAATAAAAAAATCAAGAGATTGACATGTTATTTAGAGCATATACATAATATTTATTCATTTAATTTATTGTTTCTGATGTGCCCCTTTCCCTATTTGAGTAGATAAAATACGAAAATTTTTTGCTTCGCATTCGTTTTTCACCTCAGGTTGTAATGTACCAAAAACTAAAACTGATGGTCCTGCTCCTGAAATAACAGCAGGATACCCCATACTTCTCAAATAGTTCACCATCTGTGCACTAGCTGGCATAGACGCCGCACGATAATCTTGATGCAACAAATCTTCAGTAGCTGTCATCAAAAAATCTTTTTCTTTCATTAACGACAGTACCAATAAAGCCGTTCGTGACACATTAAAAGAAGCGTCATGATGTGAAACATCCTTTGGCAAAACAGAACGCACTGCAGTAGTCAAAAGCTTGGCATCTGGTACAAGAACAGTAACGTCACGTAAAACTAATTCATGAAGATTAACTGCTCGTACATCTTGTGAACTTTCAGAAGCACCGTCTTCTACCCACGAAATAGTTACTCCCCCATAAAGTGCCGGTGCAGCGTTATCAGGATGCCCCTCAAGCTCAGTTGCCAAGCTCAAAAGACGATCTAAAGAATAAAATTCAGGTTCATCCACAAGAGCACGAGCCAATAATAAACCTGCTACCACAGCAGCCGCAGATGACCCCATACCTCTCCCCTGAGGAATAGTATTGCGCGCATATAACTCGAGAGGGCCAACATTATCAATTCCAGCACTAGCTAACGCATGACGCATCGCCACAAGGATAAGATGCGATTCATCACGGGGAAGAAAATCACTTCCCTCCCCTTCAATAACAACACGAACACCTTCACCACCTAAGCGAATTTCTACATCATCCCAGATGTCCAAGGCAAGGCCCATACAATCAAAAGCAGGACCTAAATTTGCCGATGTTGCAGGCACTTTTACGTGCGCGTATGTATGTATTACACGCATTACAAACCAAGTTCTTTCGCTGCAGCCTCTACAGTTGGAGCAATAGGATCAAAATCTAAAGAACCCTTTGTTGATAAAGCAGTAGCTGTATCTTTCAAACCGTTGCCGGTTACCGTGCAAACAATAGTAGCACCTTCTGGAACTTGACCATGTTCAGCTGCTTGCAATAAACCAGCAATCGAAGCAGCAGAACCTGGCTCAACAAAAACTCCAGTTTCTGCAGCCAAAATCGATTGAGCTTCTAAAATTTGTTCATCGGTTACTCGATCAATGAACCCGTTTGAATCATCGCGCGCAGCCTCTGCATACTTCCATGATGCAGGGTTACCAATACGAATAGCCGTTGCAATGGTTTCTGGATTCTCTACTGGATGACCAAGCACTAAAGGAGCAGCCCCCCAAGCTTGAATACCCCACATTTGAGGAAGTTTTGTAGAAACAGCTGGCATATGGAGTGCAGTTTCATCCATGGATGCAAGAGTTGTTTTTCCTGCATATTCATTGTATCCCATCCAATATGCCGAAATATTTCCAGCGTTGCCAACAGGAAGAACATGGATATCTGGAGCGTCACCAAGTTCATCGACAATTTCAAAAGCAGCAGTTTTTTGCCCCTGGAGTCGATACGGATTAACGGAATTAACCAAAGCAACAGGATACTTTTCAGTTAGTTCTCGCACAATACGCAAGCAGTCATCAAAATTTCCATCAACAGCTACCAAAGTCGCACCGTGCATAATAGCCTGAGCAAGTTTACCAGCAGCAATTTTACCAGCTGGAAGAATTACAGCACTCGAAAGACCAGCAATAGATGCATATGCCGCTGCAGATGCAGATGTATTACCTGTTGATGCTGCGGCAACGATCTTCTTCCCAGTTTGAAGAACATGAGACATTGCTGTTGTCATACCACGATCTTTGAAAGAACCTGTGGGATTCATTCCCTCAACTTTGACATAAACACGCGCACCTGTACGGTTATCAAGAGCAGTTGAATGTATTAAAGGAGTTCCGCCTTCGCGTAATGTCACCACTGGATCATCATCTCCAAAAGGTAAACGATCACGATATTCATTAATAACACCTTGCCACTGATGAGCCATTAGTTTTCCTCCACTGTCATAACACGTGCAACTGAATCGACAAAATTAACATGAGAAAGTTCTTCAAGAGCAGCGTGAAGATCGCGTCGCTTGACTTCATGTGTACGAACAATAAGACGACATATTCCTTTAGCCTCGCGAGAATTCGTTTGAGAAACTGCGCTAATAGAAACGCCATAGCGGGCAAATATGCCTGTTACATTAGTGAGGACACCAATTTCATCTCGCACAAGAAGTTCTAGTTGGAAACGAGCCTGCATGTCATCAACACTAACGATTTGCGCATTGCCATAAATGAGCTCACGAGGTGCATGACCGCCATTAACTTTATGAGACGCTGCGGCAACAACATCCGACAAAACAGCCGACGCTGTAGGAGCACCACCAGCCCCGCGCCCATAAAACATAAGTCGATCAGCGGCCTCTGCCTCAACTACGACAGCATTAAAAGAACCATGAACAGAAGCTAAAGGATGTTCAAGTGGAATCAATGTTGGACCAACAGAAAGTTCTATTTCTTCACCACGACGTTTCGCATGAGCCACTAATTTAAGAACATATCCAGCATCGGCAGCTGATGCAATATCATGAGCGGTGATATCTCGAATTCCCTGCACATGAACATCATCAATGCATGCGCGCGTATGGAATGCTAAAGAAGCTAAAATAGCACATTTTGCAGCTGCATCCAAGCCATCAACATCCGCAGTTGGATCTGCCTCTGCATATCCTAAATCTTGCGCTTGTTTGAGAGCTTCATCAAACGATAAACCGTTCACAGCCATTTCATCCAAAATGTAATTTGTTGTCCCATTGACAATGCCCAGTACATGAGTAATGCGATCCCCTGCCAATGATTCACGTAAGCCATACACAACAGGAATTGCCCCCGCAACAGATGCTTCATAATAGAGATCTACCTGTGCTTTAGCTGCAGCTTCATACAATTCTGGACCATGCGCAGCTAAAAGAGCTTTATTGCCCGTAACAACAGATGCGCCATGTGAAAAAGCTTCAAGAATATATGTACGCGCAGGCTCAATACCTCCAATTAACTCAACAACAATATCAGCTTGAGCAATAATTTCAGAGGGATTTTCTGTCAATAAAGACGTATCAATAGAGGAATCGCGTTGCACTGAAGCATCACGAACAGCAATGCCGCATAACTCCAATGGAGCACCAATACGAGCAGTAAAATCTTTCGATTGCTCACCAATCAAACGCGCTACCTGCGTACCTACGGTACCGCATCCTAATAGAGCAACTTTTACACAATCCATCCGCATCCTCTCTATTTATAAAAACAGCCTACATGCTTCGGCACTTCCCTACGATTTTTTAGTAGAGAATGTGGGAAGAAACCTACACCAAGCGATATAACCAGTTAAATTTATCTTCAACATGTCCCAACTGAATTGCCGTCAATTCATCATAAATTGACTGAGTAACAGGACCCGATGGAATTTCCACCTTAAAATCTGCACCCGTTAATGAACCAATAGGTGTCACCACAGCAGCAGTTCCACATGCGAAAAGTTCTGCAACATCACCTGTACGGATACCATCGATCAATTCGTCATAGCGAATGAGTTCTTCAGATGTACGAACACCTCGAGAATCAAGAAGTTGCAAAATAGATGAGCGAGTTCCACCAGGCAAAATATTGCCATTTAATTGAGGAGTTTTCACTGAACCATCGGCCATAACAACAAAGACATTCATACCGCCGAGTTCATCAATATTCGTATTTGTTGCAGCATCAAGGAACATCACTTCATCAAAACCTTGATCATGAGCAACAACCTTTGGCAACAAAGAAGCAGCATAATTACCGCCTGTTTTTGCATCGCCCATACCACCAGGACCTGCACGATGATATTCTGTTTCTACCCATACGTTAATAGGCTGGAAACCATTAGTGAAATATGGACCAGAAGGAGATGCAATAACGAGATATTCATATTGACGTGCAGCACGAACACCCAAAAAAGGTTCTGAAGCGAAGATAAAAGGACGTAAATAGAGTGATGAACCTTCTCCTGAAGGAACATAACGCTCGTCAGCACGCACCAAATTCACAAGAGAAGAGACAAAATCTTCAATCGGAAGTTCAGGAATGGCCATACGGCGATTAGACTTATTCAAACGCGCTGCATTATAAGTAGGGCGAAATGTCCAGATAGAGCCATCATCATGACGGTATGCTTTCAACCCTTCAAAGATTTCTTGACCATAATGTAAAACGGCAGCAGCCGGCTCTAAAGAAAGAGCACCATAAGGCTCAATGACTTTATCTGTCCAACCTTCGCCAGCTCGCCATGTAGCATGAGCCATATAATCTGAAAATTCCGAACCAAAACCAGGGTTTTTCAACATTTGCGCAACTTGTTCATCTGAACGTACAGATGCAGAAGATGTGAAAGAAAAATCGCCTACCAATTCATCAGCAGATTTTAATGGTTGTGCAGCTTCTTTATCAAGATGCGTCAATTCGTACGACATGCCTATCCTTCTCTCATAGCTCATACCTCTTGAGTGTATTCTACACTCTCTTTATATTTCCTCACTATTTTCGACTACCATTTCAGCATGGAATGTACGTCATATTACTCATGAGGCAGCATTCCATTATGAGAAAGCATATACGTAAAGTCATCTTCAGAAATAACTTTGATGCCTAAATCGTGTGCTTTGGCCAATTTTGAACCGGCCTTTTCACCCGCAAGCACATAATCAGTATTTTTTGATACAGACGATGAAGCTTTACCACCATAACGCATGATCGTTTCTTTGATACTATCGCGCGTGTATGCATGTAAAGAACCTGTTGCAACGATGGTCATTCCATCAAAAATCTGCGGAAGGCCTTCATCATCATAGCGAGGATCTTCAAAAGAAAAACCCGCACGTTTCCATTCATCCAAAATCTCGCAATGCCAATCATCTTTGAACCAATCAATAAGAGAGTGAGCTATCGTCTCCCCCACCTCTGGTAACGTTGCTAATTCATCTTCACTAAGGTAGCGGATAACATCTAAAGAACCATAAGTGGAAGCGAGAACACGAGCCACCGATGGCCCCACATGACGGATCGATAAGGCAACAATTTTTCGCCACAGCTCTTTTGTTTTTGCTTCTTCCAGCTGATCAATTAAAAGACGTACATTTTTATGCGGCACACTTGGTTTAACTATCTCATTTGGTTCAGTTTTTCTTTGCGTCCATTTTGGCTTTGTCCAAGCTGCGCGCACACGTTTAAAATCACCCGTATACACGCCGCCTTCTTTAACTTCTTGCCATATCCATACATCACGCAAATTATCGACTTGAAGACTAAATATATCTTTTTCACTGTGAATAACCGGGTTTTGTGGCTCAGGGATGCCTAATTCCTTCTGAAGTCGAAGAGGAATGATGTTGAAGCTGTCAATAATATTTCCATCACTATCGCACACATGGTTATCATAAAGCCATTGCTGGGTTAACGATATAGGAAGATCTTGACCTGTTGTTTCATCTTCAATAAATAACGTTTTTCCTGAAACAAGTGCACGTAACATATCGGAACGTTTAGCTTCAGGGGCAGTCAGCCATCCAACCGTTTCACTCCCTAAAGCTTCGATATCGAGAGCTCCGCGTGAGGCAAAATGACGTAAGCGCCCAGCAAGTTGCTCAGGACACGAACGAGCATTCAAACAACGCCAATCAGCATCTCCTTCTTTAGCGGGAGCCAAAGCGCCTCCACAACTCGGACATATCGAAGGCATTACCCATTGACGTTCATTGCCAGTACGAAATTCTTTAACAGCTCCTAAAATTTCAGGAATCACATCACCAGCTTTACGAACAATAACTGTATCTCCAATGAGAACACCTTTATGCGCCACTTCATCTGGATTATGCAAAGTAGCACGACTGACAACACTTCCCTGCACACGCACCGGCTCCATAATCGCAAAAGGAGTAGCACGCCCTGTTCGCCCTATATGAATCTGAATATCTAATAACTTTGTTTGCACTTCTTCAGGCGGATACTTATATGCAACAGCCCAACGCGGCACACGAGATGTAGCACCAAGTTTATTCTGCACTTCTCGATCATTAACTTTAAGAACAACACCATCAATGCCGTAAGGAATGTCGTAGCGATTCTCACCCAAATGAGAAACATATTTCTCTATATCACCCCAGGCACAAAGTTTTTTTCGATACTCAGATGTTGGAATGTTCCACATACGGAAAAGCTCAAATACACCAAACATTGTCGAAGAGGCGTTCTCAAATTCCTCACTTGCACCTTCAACCGCTCCAATTCCATGAGCAAGAAATTCAAGCGGTCTTTTTGCTACTTCAACAGGATTTTTTTGACGCAAAGAACCAGCTGCCGCATTACGAGGATTAGCAAAAAGTTTTTTTAATGCTTTAGGTTTTTTTTGCTCTTTTTTCCGCTCATAATTTTCTTGAGAAATGTGTTCATTTTCTTTTTCAAGCGCCTTATTCATGTCAGCAAAACCTTTATGAGAAATAAAAATTTCACCACGTATTTCAATAACTTCTGGAACATCTCCTTCGATCACCTGCGGGATAGTTGAAATCGTGCGCACATTCGCCGTAACATCTTCACCAGTGACACCATCACCACGAGTTGCAGCTTGCACAAAAACACCGTGCTCATAGCGGATATTAACAGCTAATCCATCGATTTTTTCTTCAATAACACACTCTGGACATTCCACACCATCAAACCACGAATGCAGCTCGTCTAGAGAAAAAACATCCTGCAAAGAATACAATCTTTCTCGATGTTTCACTCCCTCAAAAAGTTGAGATGTTTCTTTATAACCCACAATACGCGTTGGAGAGTCTTCGAATACAAGATCAGGAAAAAGTTTTTCAATTGCACGCAATTCATGAATCAATTCATCATAGAAAGCATCAGTTAAAAATTCTTCATCTGCTTTGTAATATGCGGTTTGCGCTTGCCGCAGTAAGGGCGAAAGCACCTTAACACGTTCACGAGCTTGTTCCAAAGATATTTTTTTTATATCCTCGTCAGTTAATGCACGAGTTTTATCGTTTATATTAACCATGTTCTTTTACCTTACGTACCTGCCGAAAGATTCAGCTCCAACACAACATCCGTTCCGCCTACACTGCGATTATTCCACTGAATTGTCCCTCCAAGTTCTCCAATAACCATTGTTTGCACAATCGATGTTCCTAAACCAGTGTGCGGACCATTTCCGATACCTTTTCCATCATCAATAACATGAATAGTTAGTAACTCATCTTTGCGCTCACCTACTACATGTAAATGTAAGTCGCGATCAGTATAAGCTCCATGCTCGATCGCATTAGCCACCAACTCATTCAAGACAACAGCTAAAGCAGTTATTTGATTCGCATTCATATAGCCATAGGTTCCTTCAATAGACATATGAACTGGTGACATAGTAGTTGCTATATCTGTTACCGTTGAAAGTAAAGGATTAATGATAACATCAAAATTTGCATGTTCGTTAACTTCTTGAGAAAGAATTTGATGAACAAGAGCAATGGCAGAAACGCGCCGTTGTGCTTCTCCTAATTCTTTACGCACACTTTCATTATTGGCGCGCCTAGCTTGCATACGCAAAAGTGCCGATACTGTTTGCAAATTATTCTTAACGCGATGATTGATTTCACGGATCGTTGCATCCTTTGTAATGACTTCTTGTTCGCGCCTACGGATTTCACTCACGTCTCTACACAATAAAATCGCACCAAACCGTTTTCCATTGAGAACAAGAGGAATACTGCGAAAAGCTATATTCACTCCGTTATGTTCCACCTCGCTTATGCGAGCTTGTCTTCCTGAAAGAATGACAGGTAGATATTCATCCATTTCATTGATTGTTTTTTCACGTAAAAGCTTTTCGAACAACCGAGGCAAATGCGCATCAATAAGTTTTTCACTAATACCTAAACGATGAATAAGTGAATGTGCATTAGGAGAAGCATAAATAACATCACCGTGCGAATCAAGATGCAAAAATCCATCAGAAAATCGAGGAACACCATGACGATAATGAGGCGTTGAACTGGAAATAGGAAAATCTCCCGAAGCTACCATTGAACACAAAAAAGATCCGCATTCAATATAATCATGACTTTCTACAGGAGACATCAGTGCTGCAGAACGAGCAACATCAAGCACACCCACAATGCTCTCATCATATAAAACAGGATAAATCGTATGGTAAATCTTTCCACTACGTACTTGTCGTACACCACCATCATGATGAGTCAAAGAAATAACAGAACGCAAAGATGCATCTACTGTATGGCCAACAATATCATCTGAATAGACAGTTGGCGAAGTAGCAGGTCTACATGCCGACACAACAACATACTCTTGTTTCCCTTCATCAAAGAGCACTAAAAGAAGATCGGCAAAAGAAATATCTGAAATAATCTGCCACTCAGCTACAAGGTGATGGAGATGATCCTTGCCTTGCGTTGGGATACCAGATATATTCGTCAACATATTATTCAAACTTGGCACAGAGCAATCTTAACCTAGTTATCTTTTAAGATAAATCAACATTCTTCATGTGTTTACCTTGAGCGATGTTTTTCTCTATATAGGCCTCTATATCTTTTTCATCTAAATGACCAACATAGAGCATACGATTTTCCTGTTTTTCACGTAAGTACACAAAACACGCCTCAATGTCATCTATTGGAATATCATGCGCTCGAGAATATGCCAAAGCATAAAGAGCAAGCTGCATGCGTTTATGCTCTTTTTGTTTTTCAGATGGATAAGCTCCGGTTTTCCAATCAACAATAGTGATTTTTTTCTTCATTCCTTCCACATTGTCAGTAGAAAAAATCGCATCTACCTTACAGCGAACAACATATTCACCAATAGATACTTCAACATTTTCTTCAATACCTAAAGGAGTACACGAAGAAAAAACAGAATCATAAAAATTGCTCATACACACATCAATAATTTTTTGTGAAACTGCGTCAACAGGCTTGTTCTCTTTTTCTTCATCGACATCAATATCAAGAAAAGGTGAAGCTTGAAAATGCTCTTCGATCATGGCATGCACTTTCGTTCCGATTCGCGCCATTTTGTATGGACGATTAGGTATGGGGCGCTGAATATTTTCAAAGAAAGTTTTCGGATCTTCACCTAAATTCACCACATCACTTGCCGTCCAATAAGCTTTCGTTGCTGGTTTTTTATGTGCCTTTCCTTCTTTTTCAGCCACAAGAATACGGGCATATTCCCACCATTTTTGTGTGAATCGATCAATTTCTTCTTGCACATTATTTTGATGTTCATTCTCTGTAGCTTGAGGTATTTCTTGAGAATTGTCCTTTAGGGAACGACTATAAAAATCACGCTTCATATCACGCGGATAGCATGTAAAAGATCCATCATCATATACGGGGATATCCTCTAGACCTACATGAGGATGTTCATCATCACGCATCAAATCGTCAATTTCTTTGCGACTAATCGTTTCAGGACACATAAAAATATACTCTTCTGGCCAATTTTTCACAATATGCGCGAGAGGTGTAATGTGTTCTCGCCCATCAATCAAATAATGAGATGGCTTCAAAAGGTGAACAGGTGGCACTTTTCCATTCTCATCAGTGTTTTTCCCTCTTTTCTCTATTGCCTTCTCCTGTTTCTTATCATATTTCGTTACAGTATCACGCACATCTTTGCAACCATAACCAGCAAGCAATAGTTCTGAATGCGGGCGCGTAAAAGCAACATAAGCAAGACGACGTTGTTCTACAGACTCGTAGGCTAATTCTTCTTCTTCAAATTGAACGTATTGACTCGAAATTGTGACGTTATCTCCTTTTTCACCAGGTCGACTAATATCAAAAGACGGGATATATGCGCTATCAGAACGCAAGGGATAGGGAAAAACAGCACCTTGAGTGGGCCACATATGTGGACGCTTTTCAATATCGTCAAACTCACCTTCAACGAGTTCAGGAACAACAACAAGATCTTTCCACTCCAAACCTTTTGCACTATGAACCGTCATAATTTGCACAACACCGGGATTAACATCAACAGAATCTACCATAGCTGCATCTTTACCAGCTTCACTTTCATTTCCACCACGTTCATGCTGTTCTACTGCACTTAGATATGCCAAAAAATCTCGCAGTGATTTCTTTTCATGATTGAGCGCAAAAGTTTTCCCCATATCCGCAAAAGATTCAAGAGACGTCAAAATGCGACGCGCTCCTTCCGTACGCGATTGTGCTTCTAACGTTAAGCCTAATTCATCTGCTACTAATGATATAAGTTCATGTAAAGGCATATGAATATGTGCCCGTACCGTTGAGACAACACGCTGAATAAAAGATATTCTCGTAAAAGCGCAGACACTCAAACCATTTTTCGTAGCATAGTCAACGCCTTGTTTCACAAGAAAAGCCACAGAATCGTAAAGAGAAACATCGCGTGATGTTATCTGGGCTGATTCTTTTCCTTTCCCGCTCATGAACGCAGCATACATTCTTTTGTGACGATGAAGCACCTTCATATCATCAACTGATATGTTCATCAGCGACAGTAAACGCAAACATGCTATATTATCGTCTGAAAACTCACTCAACGATAAAGCGGCACGTACATGCATAATTTCTGGGCGCCCCAAAAGACTACTGCCTCCCACTAACTCATAAGGGATTCCTTGAAAATCCAAAGCCTGTGCAGCTCTTTGCGCATAATCATGTTTTCGGCACAAAATAGCTACTTCCGGTTGTCGACCTTCGCGCGCTACCTTGTCAAAAACTTCAGAAATATACAATGCAATCGCACGATACGAATCATCCCGCCGTAGTGGACGCACTTCAAGGACACGCCCTGTAGATGCATAGGGACCTGGGCGAAGCTCCCCCACAGAAACATGCTCATGCGAAATTTTTTCAGCTACTTTATTTGCAACATTCAAAATAGTTGTGTCATTGCGGAAAGATTCATCTAACGAAAGGTTTTGAGCGGGACCCAATTGATGAAATAAGCGCGGAAAATCAGCAAAAGCATTCGCGCTTGCTCCACGCCACCCATAGATAGCTTGATTAGGATCGCCAACCGCACACACTGAGCGCCACAATCCCTTTTCCTCGTTTTCAAAAGAATACCCCAAACTCAGCGATAGCATACGCGATTGCAAAGATGATGTATCTTGATATTCATCAAGCAAAACAAGACGATATTTCTTCGATAACTCTTTACCAACACCAGTATTATGTGAAAGAATATTCACTGCCATGGATATTTGATCGGAAAAATCAATAATACCGCGTTGTTTTTTTACATCATAAAATTTCTCTACGATACCTAAAAGCTGTTCTGATTCACGCAAGGCACGCGTATTTTTCAACTTTGTCCACGCTGATGATGTTTCATCATTCCAACCCGTCACATCTTCGCCTGGTTTATCTTTCTTTCGCCTCTTAGGAGCATCAGCAATGATTTCTTCTAAAATGCAAGTACGTGAACGATAAAATTCCCGCGCCTCTTCTACTGTAGATTCGTTATCTACCAAGGCAGCAGCCAACATTAAAGAACGCTCAATAATAGTATTTTTCTTCATCTCACCCGGATCAAAATGTGGCGCCTCTTTAACATATTCATCAACCACCTCTTCCATAAGTTGCCAGCGCTCAGCTTCTGTAATCAATCGAAGAGAGGCACTAGCACCCACGAGAACACCATACATACTAACAAGGTCACTACCAAAAGAGTTATAAGTGGAAATAGTGGGGCGCAATAACTCTTCGCGTCGCCTTGCAATACCTTCATTAAGCTGTTCTATCGTTAACGAGTCATCGTCACCATCTTCATGTGAAGGATGAAGAATGCCCTTCCTACGCAACTCCTGCAAAGAAGCATCAACACGTTCTTGTAATTCCGCAGCTGCTTTACGTGTAAAAGTGAGGCCCAAAACTTCATGAGGAGCAACCATCCCTGTTCCTACGCAATAGGCAATACGGTTTGCCATAGTGCGCGTTTTTCCCGAACCTGCACCTGCAACAACAAGAAGTGAAGAATCTTTCGAACGAATAACTGGCTCTTGACGAGCAGAAGGAGAAAAATGCGGATTAATAGCATACATAATTTCTTCATAGCTTTTCATGAAAAGATTCTCCCCTCACTTTGCAATGGACATACAGACATATAGCTACACATATTGCATGCTGATGACTCCACCGCAGGCACATTACTCATCCTCAAGGTATTACCAGCATTCACAATTCGCATGTATGCTCGATCATTTGCCTTTCCATCGAGAGCTTCCTGTACCATTGTCCTAACGTCTTTATTCTTCGGATCTCTCACATATACCAAAGCAGCATCCTTAGCATTCATATCATTATGCAGGGTATTAAAAGCCCACTGATATAACTGCATTTGCACATGGTCTTTCACTTGATCTTTTGTTATAGGTTTTCCTGTCTTAAAATCAGCAATATGGACGCCATCTTCTTTATAAGCAATGCGGTCAATAATCCCAGTAAGAACAACGTTTTTTCCCTCAAGAGAGACTTGTATTTTCTTTTCCACGTCGACTCGTAAACATTTATCATCATGAATATATAATGCAAGGTTATACACAGCATTTTTATATTCATCAATACTACGCTGCTGCCACCACGATATATCATCTTTATACAAGGAAGATACTCGGCGCACACATTCCCCCCACAAGAATTCATAAAAACTTTGCACAGTTTCACCAGAAGGAAAAACAGAATATTCTTGCGCTAATTCATGAATAATCGTACCAATATCAGCAGCAGTTACATTCTCTTCTCGTCGAGGTGCTATATCTTGAAAAAAACCACGCAATGGACATTGCAAAAGCGATTCCACCTTTGAAGGCGACACATAGACAGGAAGTTCATCTTTTTCATGTTCACAGAAATCTGAAGAAACATGAAGATCAACAAGCCATAAGTTAGGATCTGCATAGTTAACACCATGATTAGTTAAGTAGTGCAAAATATCGCTGGCGGTTTGTGCCAATTGACCATCTGCATGAAGATAGCGACGCAACCACCCCACTAAACCAGGCATATCCATATCCCATAACCACGGTTGCGGGTAACGCAGCACCACTGCAGATGATTGTTCACTTATATCGTCTTGCGTTTCTTCACTTTCCACATGCACACCAAGAGCATGGAAAAATCTCGAAGGCGTTACCCCATCACCATCAACGCACGTAAAAAGAACATGAGTTTTGGCACGTGTCATCGCATGATAAAGTTGACGAAGCTCATCGTCAATAACGGCTTCATAATCTTCATGGGGCAGATGCTGGTCTTGCCCGCATACAATACGTTCCAATCGATTCGTATGAGTTAAAGAATCACGTATTTTAACATTCGGCCAATGACCTTCTTGCAGGCCTGCAACGATCACGCATTCATATTCTTCACCAATAGAAGATGCAGGAGTATGAAGCACTACTCCATCATCGATCCTATTAGCAAAAACCAAAGAATCTTGAGGAATATCTTGAGAATTGACTTCATCGATAAAATCAAAAATATCTCCTTGAAGATCACGATCACAAAAACGTCGCGCCATAGCGAAGAGCTGCATAAGAGCATCAAGATGTGAGTTATATACATCTGCGAGCGCATTATCTTCTAAAGCGCGTGCACGCCATAAAACATCAAGCTGACATGCATCCCATGCTGCCCACAATACATCTTCTGCGTTGCGTGATAACGCAGCTTCTTTTTGTATACGTTCAACAATGCGAGATACCTTGAGAATGTCATGTGATATATGCGGCAAAAGTTCTTCTAAAGCCTGCGAATCAAAAAACACCATTTTCAATAAGGATGCCATTGTGATACTTTGCTGACTTTCACTTTGAATAAAGCGAAGCTGCTTTTCAAGCATACGAAGATCATCATTTTTTAATAAAAAAAGTGGAGACAACAATAAGCTCACACAGGTTTCATAGCTAAGGTTCTCATGTCTTTGCAAGGCTATATCTATCAATAATATAAGGGAAGATACAGCAATTTCATTGCGCAAAGGAGTATCGCTAGCAATATGCTGCACAGGAACACCTTTACGTATCAACAAAGAACGTAAAGCCATATGCTCACTACGAGAACGCGTAATAACAGCAATATCTTTATAATCAATACCATCAAGTAAGTGCCATTGCCGTATTTTTAAAGCAATGCCAAGCTGCTCTTCTGCTGTTCCAACAAAACGTTGGGCCTCAACTTTTGTATCTCCCTTATATTCGAGCACATTACGGTGCTTGAACATTTTGCCTGATATACGTATATACGAGGAAAGACGTGAAACCATTTTTTCCATCTGCCCGCCATAACGATAAGATGTATGCAAAAAGTAAGGCGTAAAACCCAGTGCATCACACACATCACCAGGCATGGAAGCAATACCTCCCCGAAATCCTTGCACAGCAGAATCAGGATTGCCAGCAACTACAGACACATCTACTTGTCCACACACCACACGCAATAAATCCATAAAAGAACGGGGCATATTATGAATGTCATCAACGATAATGTAATCCCAGTGCGGAAGAAATGCGAACATATCAGGAGTTTCCTTCCACAATGTCAACATGGACACCGCAGTACGTATCAACTGACTATGATCTAAACGATCAGAACTTCCTGCATAAGAAGTTGCATCTTGTAGAGTAAGCACATTTTCGTAATGCTCCATCAACGTCGCTACAGCACACCATAATGGCTCTTCATACGTTGTTCCCAGCTGACGTAACACAGCAGGAGATAAACCAAGCTCATTACTTCGATTCATCACATTACGCACTTGATCTCGAAAATCGTCGCGCACTATAACGTCTTCATCGATATAGGATGGAAAACCACATGTCATACCGTAAATGTCAAGAAGGTCCTGCAGGATAAGATCTTCTTCAGGTCCCGAGATAAGCTGAGGAGGCTGGCGATCAATATAGTGAGAATACATTTGCACAATTTCATACGCAAAGGAAGAAATAGAGCGCACAGAAATATTATTTGGAAGAGCACCAACTTTTCGAGACAACGAAATACGCTCTTGAGTAGCACTCTTACGATCGGGTGTAACATACACAATATTTGCATTCATATTGCGCGCTACTATTTGCTCAAGAAGAAAAGTTTTTCCTGAGCCTGCCCCACCAAGAACACTTATGCGCGCACCCGTTACGCACTGATCTGCAATAGCTTTTTGGTGTTTATCAAGTTCCAACATAGCAAAAGGAATTTCTCTCGCAGTATCATGCGGTGTCTTTTCTTCCATAACCTTATGCTAACAAAGAAATAGAGCAAAAACTCAGGCAGATTTTCTCCACAATGAGTGATGTGAACGTATACTTTTATCACAATGTCATTTGCGACAATCAATTTGAGAAAAGGAACGACATGCAGGTAACTATCGGAATTCTTCATTCAAACCGTGAGCTTTCTTTAGAAACAAACGAAAGCAGCTCCACCATTTATACACGCGTTGAAGAGGCACAAAAAACAAATACGCCTCTTCATCTCACTGACACTCAAGGAAAAGAACTTATCGTTCCTATTAACACACTTGCTTATATAGAAATCAAAGAAAATAAAGAGCGACGAGTAGGTTTCGGGCTGTAAAACATCTTAAAAGAAAAGCCTCCAAAAGGAGGCTTTTCTTTATCTGTTCATCGTTGTACGATACTTATATATCTCGTTCTTCTGGCTTTTTGCGATGTATATAATGGTATGAATCTGGTAAATCAAGAGCTTGGCACATATGAATCCATACTTGTTGCGGAGCTACTCCTTCATCTAATGCTTGAGCGGGAGTTTTTCCACCTAAAGATGACATATACAAATCATCAACAAGCGATCTTCCACGCCCATGGGGGAAAGCCCATTCAACTGCAGCCCAAAATTCTGATTCACGCATACTAGGCAGCAACAGTCATTTCGCGAGGCATACCTTCGAGAGATACTGTTCGTTCTTCTCGAACAAAAGAAACAGGACGACGCCCCTGAACAATATCGATACGATCAGCAACTGTTCGCAACACATGACTCAATGGCACATTGAGAGCTGCACAGATATGAGAAAGCAGTTCTGACGATGCCTCTTTTTGACCTCGTTCAACTTCAGATAAATATCCCAATGATACGTTTGCATCCGAAGAAACTTCACGCAAAGTGCGGCCTTGCCGGTTGCGATGTTCACGCAGCACTTCACCAATTTCATGACGCAACAACACTTCTGCAAATTCAGAAGAGTAATCCATAAAACCACGATCTATTTTTGAGTTTAACTCAGAATTTATATTCATATTCATCACCTACAACAACGTTTTTTTCTTACTTTATGTTCCACATATTTTCGTGATATGCACAACGCAAGCAAGAAGTTTCACTATCCATACAATAAAAAACAAAACTGACAAAAGTCTGAAGAATAACGTCATATACCATGGATACGCATATATGTATCCAAAATCTCATGTGCACGTTCTACAGTTTTCTTAATAATATCTTCTCTTTCTCCATCAGTTTTAAATAGATATGCTGTTACGTCATCGTCACTAGCAAAACCAATCCACACTGTTCCTGCTTCATATCCATCAGCTGACCCTGGGCCTGCTACTCCTGTAGTAGCAAGAGCATAATCAGAATGAAACATCTCACGCGCCTTGCGTGCCATCGCAATAGCGACATTCCTATCAACCGGTCCAGTACGGTCAATATACTCACGTGGAACTCCGAGAATGTTTATTTTCATCTCATTTGTATAAGTGACCACACCACCTCGAACACACAATGACGCGCCAGGAACTTCTACAAAAGATGCACACAGAAGGCCACCTGTTAAAGATTCCGCACAAGAAATAGTCAAAGAATTGTCTGTCAAACGCTTAACAAGAGATAAATTCTTTG
The DNA here is from genome assembly GCA_017934115.1 of Actinomycetaceae bacterium. Lineage (GTDB taxonomy): Bacteria > Actinomycetota > Actinomycetes > Actinomycetales > Actinomycetaceae > RUG11864. Next base: position 26,602 of record JAGBKC010000113.1, read on the forward strand.
TGTAGTCATCATCATGAATCATTACCTTCACCACGATTCATAATTTTGCGTGCATCCCAAAAATAATCAATTGCCGAACTGATAGAGAAAAAAAGTGCAACAGCCAAGCATATATAAAAGATAATAAAAATAATATCAGAGTATGGAAGCGGAAAAGCATAATACCATGGAATTAAAAGCCCGCCTGCACCAATGGATTGGAAAAACATTTTAATTTTTCCTCCCCTGCCAGCAGCCATAACTTCTCTGCGCAACATGTACATTCGAAGAAGAGTAATAATCAATTCACGAACGATCATAACAATTGTGACCCACCACCATAGGTGCCCATGCCACGATAATAAGATCATGGTTGCAGCAATAAGGAATTTATCTGCAACAGAATCTGCTATTTTTCCAAAATTAGTAACCAAACCGCGCGAACGTGCTAAATATCCATCAAGTTTATCAGTTAATGCCGCCAAGGCAAAAATACACCATGCAATAAAAGAACGCAGCGGAGTGTCAACAAGATAGACAACACAAAATACAGGCACCAATACAAGACGGAGCACCGTCAACACATTAGCAATATTAAAAACAGGAGCTTCTTTACGTATAGGGGCCATATTATTCCCTTCCTGTTAATTGCCAAGCATCTTCACCATTATGGCCTTCTGGTGGTGTATCGTACCAAGCATCTGCCTCATTTTCCACAGTATCGTTATGAGCCAAAGGGTCTTCAGAATATCGCGGAGCAGCCTGAGTAGCATTCCCCTGCATATTTCCCGCCGTTTGCGCTTGTTGATCTGAACCAGCAGACGAAGGTTGATGAATATCAACATCCTCCCCTTTAAGCATCGCCAAACAATCAGCTAATTGTTCTGGACCAACAAGAACCTGGCGAGCTTTTGAACCTTCAGATGGGCCAACAATTTCGTATTGCTCGAGCAGATCCATCATACGCCCAGCTTTTGCAAAACCGATACGTAATTTTCTTTGCAACATAGACGTGGAACCTAGCTGAGTTGTAATCACAATTTCTGCAGCTTGAAGAAGAGTATCGAGATCATTTCCAATATCGTCTCGTTGTTTCTTAGCCTTTTGCTGCTTTTCAAAATCCTCGCTATATTGCGGAGCTAACTGCTCTTTTACATGATTGACGACAGCTTCGATTTCTTCTTCATCAACCCAGGCCCCCTGCAAGCGAATTGGTTTAGAAGCACCGGCTGGCATAAATAAAGCATCACCTTGACCAATGAGCTTTTCAGCGCCAGATGTGTCAAGAATCGTGCGAGAATCTGCCAAAGAAGAGGTCATAAATGCAAGACGTGAAGGAATATTTGCTTTAATAAGGCCGGTAACAACATCAACAGATGGACGCTGCGTTGCCAAGACCAAATGAATACCAGCAGCACGCGCTAACTGTGTGATACGTTGAATAGACGCCTCAACATCACGAGGAGCAACCATCATAAGATCCGCCAATTCGTCTACCACTACTAAGAGATAAGGATATGGACGCAACACACGATTTTCATCGTGTGATTTTACTTTGTCTTGCCTCACAGCTTCATTAAAATCTTTAATATTTTTAAAATGATATGCAGCCATATCGTCATAACGCGAATCCATTTCTTTGACAACCCACTCTAAAGCTTCTGCTGCCTTTTTCGGATTCGTGATAATTGGAGTAATAAGATGTGGAATCCCTGCATATATGGACAATTCTACACGCTTAGGATCCACTAAAATCATACGCACTTGATCCGGAGTCGAACGCACCATAATAGAGGTTATCATCGAATTAATAAACGACGATTTACCAGCTCCAGTTGCGCCAGCAACAAGCATATGAGGCATTTTAGCTAAGTTAGCAAGAACGTATTTACCTTCAACATTCTTACCAACTCCCACACTTAAAGGATGATCTGCCTGCTGCGCAACAGAAGATCGCAACACATCACCCAAAAGAACAGTTTCTCGGTCAGTATTAGGAATTTCAACGCCTATTGCACTTTTACCTGGAATTGGCGAAATAATACGCACATCTGCCGATGCAACAGCATAAGCAATGTTCTTTGATAAGTTCGTAATTCTATCAACTTTAACACCAGGGCCAAGTTCCACCTCATATTGCGTGACAGTTGGTCCGCGCTGAAAATCAACGACTTTAGCATCAACATTAAAATCACTAAAGACCTGTTGAAGTGCCGCACACACCTGATCATTCGCCTCAGTTCGTTGAGCATGAGGCTTACCTTTTTTCAATAAAGAAACATCAGGTAACTGATAATTATCATTGACAGCTGGCCCCACAGTTTTCTCGCTCAATGAAGGAGTTGAAAGAGTGTCAGATGATGACGAAGAAGAAACAGGAGTTTTTTCCTGATTGGGCACAGTTAACGGCTTTGAAGCAACCGTCTGCGGAAGAAAATCTGGCACAACATCATCAGAAGATCCGAGAGAAGAAAGAGGTAACACTTCTGTTTTATCTGAATCTGAAGAAGTAGAAGAATCGTAATCACTATATTGTGGTATCACTCGTGTTTCTTCTTTATCTTCATCTTCAATAGTGTGTGCCTTATCGTAAGGAAGAGAAGGAGAAGCAACAGCATGCTGCTCTCTATCTTCTTCATTATCACTATCAGAAGAAAAAAAATCGCGTATATAACTAAGAATGGTTCCCAAAGATATTTGCGTGCCATACAAAATTGCCCATAAAAAGAGCAAAATCAGTAACGGAACAGCAGCCCACACCGATAATAAAGCTTCAGCAAGGCCACCTGCCCCCCACCCAAGCAGACCACCAGCATCTTCAAGGACAGTCATATCATCCATGATGTGTTCAGGTCGTATAAAAATATGTACAAGCCCGTCCACACTTATTATCATCAAAACTACAGCAATAATGGATCGTTGATAAACACGCGTTGATTCTCCGCGAAAAAAAACATAAGCAAAAAAAGCTAAAACAAGCGGAAAAATAATCGACAAAACACCCACAAGACCTGCTATGCCATGATGAAGGATATCGCCGACAAGGGCACCAACATGAAACCATTCACGTAAAAGAACAATAATAGCAAGCGCAATAAAAAGAAGAATAAGACCATCACGCTTAGCACCTGTAAAAGCTTTATCAGCCGCAGCAGATGCCGGTTTTTTCTTGGATGCAGATGCGCGCGAACGCGACGAAGATGCACGAGATGGAGTTTTTTCACCCTTTTTTATACGCGCCACTTCAACCCCTTTTCAGTTCTTTATATAACTAGTCAACAATAGCAACTGTTGGAATAATCATTGGGCTTCTACGTAATGTACGCGATGCCCAGCGACCGATTACTCGACGCATTGCTTGTTCCATACCATATGTATCTTCATCATTATCAAGAGCTCTTTGTAATGCCGATGTAACATCAGGAAGAATTGACTCAAAAACATCGTCTTCTTCAGCTAACGCTCTGCTTTGAATTTGAGGACCATGCACAATCGTATGGGCCTGAGCATTAACAACAGCAAAAATAGCAATAAATCCTTCACTTGAAAGAATACGCCTATCTTTGAGTTCACTGTCCGTAATGTCTCCGACTGATGATCCATCAACATATATATTCGTAAACGGCAAAGTTCCTATTATTTCGCTACGGCCATCGCGCATTTCAACAACCGAGCCGTTTTCAGCGATAATAACGTTATCAGCCTCAACACCAGTTTTCATAGCAATCGACGCATTGGCAACCTGATGGCGTATTTCACCATGAATTGGCATAGCATAAGCAGGCTGCAAAATATTATATGTATATAGAAGCTCACCTTGAGCAGCATGACCAGATACATGTACCCCTGCATTGCCTTGATGTACCACACGTACACCCAATTTGATAAGCCCATTCATCACACGATAAACAGATTTTTCATTTCCAGGAATCAAAGAAGAAGCAAAAATAACTGTATCACCTTTACCAATTTTGATACGCGCATGATTTTCTTGAGCTAAACGTGACATAACAGCCATCGGTTCCCCTTGTGAACCTGTCGACATATATACGCGCTGATGCACAGGCAAATCATTCATATTTTGCATGTCTACAAGTACATCATCAGGAATGTCCAGAAAACCCAACTCATTAGCAATACGCATATTGCGAATCATGGAGCGACCTACAAAAGCAACTTTCTTACCTGTTACATGAGCAGCATTCAATACTTGTTGGACGCGGTGAACGTGACTAGAAAATGATGCAACAACTATTTGTCCAACAGATTCTTGAAAGACTTGTTCAATAACTGGGCCGATTTCTGATTCACTACGCACAAAACCTGGAACAGTTGCGTTTGTTGAATCACACATAAACAAATCGACGCCCTCTTCGCCCACACGTGCAAAAGAACGCAAATCTGTTAAGCGTCCATCAATAGGAATTTGATCAATTTTAAAATCGCCTGTTACAAAAATATTTCCTTCATGTGTGCGAATAAAAACAGCTAAAGCATCCGGCACAGAATGATTAACGGCAATAAATTCAAGATCGAAAGGACCGATAGAAAGTTCAGAATCATCATGAACAACACGATAATTCGCATCAATACCATGTTCGTCAAGTTTTGGTCGAACAAAACCTAATGTAAGCTGCGAACCGATAACAGGGATATCAGGACGCAAACGTAGCAAATACGGAACAGCACCAATATGATCTTCGTGACCATGAGTTA
>JAGBKC010000017.1 GCA_017934115.1 Actinomycetaceae bacterium
ATGTGTTGAGATTCTAATATGAGTACCCATATGTCCTCCAGAGGTAGATGTATTTGTTCTTCTTGTTGAATAATCAGTTGAGAATTCTTGATAGAGATCCGTGCTGGATTTTGAATAGATATTGTTCTTTTTGGCATTATGATCCTTTTCGTGTATAATGTGAGTAGTTTTCCGCTTTGTTTTATCAGCTGGGGAGTTGAAAAGGAATCGGTAAACAAGACCTTTCCTTTTAGTTTAAAGGAAATGAGTCGTAAGATAACCCTTCGAAGGTCCTGTATCTTTGAAGGGGATTATTTTTTTTTTTTTTTTTGAAAAAAGATTTTTTTGTAAGTTGGAATATGAAAAATCTGCGTTTTTTTTATGAGTATAATAAGTAAACCCCCTGTAAATAGGGGGTTATTTTATGTATGTAGTATATCAGCTGGGGAGCTGAAAAGGGCGGAAAACAAAAACCTCACAAAACCTCTCTCTTGCTACAGAATATCAGCTGGGGAGCTGAAAAGGGCGGACAACTGCGCATGACGGCGTATTTATCTGGCTTGTAGTATATCAGCTGGGGAGCTGAAAAGGGCGGAAAACTCCCACGCTCCGCTAAAACCACCAGTGAACAGTATATCAGCTGGGGAGCTGAAAAGGGCGGAAAACTATGACGAACTACCAGACAGCACTTACACTAGTATATCAGCTGGGGAGCTGAAAAGGGCGGAAAACTACGCACAGCAATAAGTCGGGTACGCCAGCAGTATATCAGCTGGGGAGCTGAAAAGGGCGGAAAACTAGTCTATAAGCGCTGCCCGGTAGTCATTGTCAAATGACGAAGGGCGCGCGTAGCGCGCCCCAAATTTTTCCTTACAACCCTATGTTCGTAAGCAAATCTAAAAAACTTATGCTTATGTTGTCCATGCGCTGCGTATCGTCTTACGGCACAACTGCGTTTATCCCTCCGGTCAACAATTTGGTGTAAATATCGATTGCTTTTTCCATGGGCAGTTGTTTGTTTGTAATCACCCATTGGCTATATATTTCGATTCCTGTTGATATGGCAAAAGCGATGATCATTCCTTTTTCTATATCGGAATAGTGGGTGAATGTTTGGGAGTTGTGCCAGCGTTCGTGCATAATGTTATGTACGAATTCGTAGCGAATTAAATTGTGCGGATTTTGCGCGATAATACGGTCAAATCCTTCTCCTTTTTCCATACAGAAGGTGAAGAACTCCCGCGTTATTTTTGGTAGATCTTCGGGGATTGTTGTACCTTCGACGCGTTGTAAGTATTCCGTTAAAAGTTCATCCTTTATTTCGTTGAGTAAATCATTGATGTCGTCATAGTAGCGATAGAAAGTTTTACGGTTGATGCCTGCGGTTTTGCATAATTGTAAAACTGTTATTTTTTCTAAGGCGGTATTGCGAGCAAGCGTGCTAAAGGCAGAATGTATCGATGTGATGGTGCGGCGTACGCGTAAATCTGCGTTTTTGGGTATTCGCATTTTTTGTCCTTGTCTTTATGGAAGGTATATCTTAATATGCCACATGTGTTGCATTTGGATGTGAAAAAAGTGCTCGCAGCTACGCGCGCGCAAGCTACGAGCAAAATTTTTAAGCGTTAGCTTTTTTCTTGTTACTTGCAATAACAACGCCAAGAATCACTAATGCGATGCCCATAAGCACGCCAGCAATAATAAAGGCGCCTGTGTAATCACCTGATTCTTTATAGTTGCTTGCAAGTTGTCCGCCGATAAGGGCAGCGCTTGAATATGCAGTGAACATAATGGAGTAGTTGAGGCCTGAATTCTTCACGCCAAATGCTTCAGCAGTAATCGGTGGGAACAATACCAGCAAGGCGCCACCGCATGCGCCAACAACCATCACAACGACGATGAAGAGGTTAGCATTGTTGATCATAGCAAGAGAAAGGATGGCGATAATATCGACGACAAGAGCTAAAAGAAGAGTCCAGTAGCGGCCAATACGATCGGATATAGCGCCAAAGCCCATGCGGCCGATGAAGTTAGCAATAGCCATCAACATAACGACTGCCGTGGCTTGAGCAGTGGTGAAATGTGCCTGCGTGCTGCCGATAGAGGTAACCGAGGAAAGCATCATCATTGCAGGTGTATTTGCGAAGGCAAAAATGAGCCACAACATCCAGAATTGCGGAGTAGCGAGCATCTGTTTCCAGTTTTTATCTTCACCTGTTGCATTCGTGCTGCCTGTTGCTGCTGGTTCCCATCCTGCTGGTTTGTAATCTGCTGGTGGAACATTGACCATCCAGCTAACAAGGAACATGAGGGCGACATAAATAATGCCGAGAATAAGGAAAACTTGGTAAGCGCTCACGTGTGAAAGAAGCATAGTTGTAAAAGGTGCAACAGTGATAGGCCCTGTTGTTGCGGCGCCAAGCAAAATGCCTGAAATAAGACCACGCTTATCGGGGAACCACTTTAGTGTGTTGGTAACGGTGAAGTTGTAAAGTGAGCCGCCACCAATACCGGCGATGACACCAAATCCAATATAAAACAGGACGTGTTGGCTGCTTGAAAGGCTTGAAACGATCCATCCTGCTGCGAAGAATGTAGAGCCGCCATACATGAGGAGTTTAGGGTTTAAGCGTGAGCTGATGGAACCGATGACGATGCCAAAAATAGCAAGCATAATGTTGTAGATAGAATATGCAAGGGCAATGTTTTCACCATTCCATTCTCCTGTGTCTCCCAGTGCTTTAGAGAGGATGGAGAATGCTGAGGTTCCCGAAAGAACGAAGTTAAAGACGACACCTGCTGTGAAGACGAGCCAGCGGTTCGTAACTTTTGTGTTTTGTGCCATATTGATGTTTACCTTTTCTATACTTTTGAGCCTAAAAACTTTTATTTTTAGGTGCGTAAAGCGCCAGTAATATAAAAAATGTTTGTTTTATAAACAAGGGACACTTTTCTTTTTTGTGTACCTATATGTAAATGAACAGGAGAGGAGTGAAGAAATTTTATTTTTGGTATCTATTGTGAACTGAATAAATGAAGGTGGCATGTTTAGCAGATGTGGAATGAGAAAAATGTGTGATATGTGCAGGGTGGGTTTATGGTGGAAACAAAGGTAAATAATAAGTAAAGAAAAGGTGTATGTAAAAAAGTAACACTTGTTGCCTAAGAAACGTACAGAAAATAACTGTCCATTGGATGGTGGCAACACCTCTTTTAGCATGTGTGATGTTAGGTGCGTTGGTATTGAATCTAACGCATTCATTTCAAGTATGAGCGAGGCATAATGCGTTTAGAAAATAAAGTTGCAATCGTTACGGGTAGTGCATCGGGTATGGGCTTAGAAGAAGCAAAGGCTTTTGCTCGTGAAGGTGCAAAGGTCGTTATTGCGGACCTCAATGCTGAGGCAGGTAAGCAGGTCGCTGAAGAGATCAAGGCTGAAGGCGGCGAAGCTACATTCATTAACGTAAACATGACTGATTCTGCTTCCATCAATGCTCTTGTCGAAGAGACTGTGAAAACATACGGCAAGCTTGATGTTGTCGTCAATAATGCAGGTATTTTTGATAAGTATGCAAATATTCTCGATACAGATGAGGCTCAGTGGGATCTTATCGTTGGTGTCAACCTCAAAGGCATTTATCTCATGGCAAAGGCTGCTTTGCCAGTGATGATCGAGCAAGGCGGCGGTATATTCGTCAATATTGCTTCTGTTGCTGGTATTGTTGCTGCAAAGGGTGGTGCTGCATACACAGCATCCAAGCATGGTGTTATTGGCTTAACAAAGCACATGGTAAGCGAGTTTGCTAAGCAGGGTATCCGCACAAATGCAATCGCTCCAGGCACTATCGTTACGCCATTGATTAAAGATGTTGTGCAGAACATTCCAACAGATCCAGTTCCAATGAAACGCTTCGGCCAGCCATCTGAAGTTTCCGAACTCGCAGTGTTCTTGGCATCGGATGAAGCACAATTTATGAACGGCGCTATTATTCCGATCGATGGCGGCTTCACATTGCAATAATTTTCCTATGGATGTTTGACGCAAAAAGAGGGGCTTGTCTCCTCTTTTTTTAATGGAAAATATATTTTGAATCGAACTTTTTCTGTATCGCATTGTTTTATGCGGTCTTACAGTTAAAAGTTTTTATGGTTAGAAGTGTGTATCGTGTGATTTGCTGTTGTTTTATTGTTAAAGATTGATTTTGCAAGTATTATTTCCAATGAAACAATATTGTTTCGTTTTTCGTTTTTCGTGAAGCCCCAGGGCCTAAAAAGAAATCACATAGTGCTAATATCAAAAATGTTCAGGTGAATTATGGTTCTGAAATTATGAGAGTTAAAACGAGCTGGACTAATCGTGTTAAAGCAGCAAATCGTGCATATAATTCTTATCGTAATCGCGATTATAGAGGGTTATTTTTTGCGTTTAATAAAACGGCAAATGGGAAAATGAATTGTTCTCAACTTGTGTGGGCTGCATATAAAACAACGAGTGGTATCGATCTTGATGCTGATGGTGGAAACGGAGTGTATCCTCGGGATATAAAGAATTCAAAGTGGACATATACTTATAAAATACTCAGGAAATAACGTATGAGACGTGTATGGGTAGCTTTTCTGGTTGGTATATTGTCTTTCTCTTTTTCAGGGTGTTTCAGCTTGAAAGAAGGTTCATCTATTTCAAATCATCTTACTAACTTTGGAGACATACGGCTTGAAGAAGTTGTAGCTGTTATTCCTTTGGTAATGAGTTACAAAAATTCACATTATGGCTTATCGAGTTTTATGAACTTTTTCTTAAAAAAGATGGAACGTATGAGCTTGTAAAAGTTCCTTTCATTGAAAATGATTATCCTTTATGGAGTGAAGATGGGCTTTTTTGGCTGATCTTCAATACGAATATTGGTTGAGAGAAAATGCTGTTCCAATTGTTCATAAGGTACACAAAGAAGGATTGATGCGTGATTCTGTGGCATTCCATAATGAAAAGTTTTTTTCTTTTTATAACTGGGGTTTTTCAGACGATGATCAGGGTTATGAATTTGAAATGATTGTAGGCGATGGAGAAAAAGCTACCCATAACATTATTCCCTTTTATGTTGATGGGGGAGTTTCTGTGTGTGATGAAAATATACGGATACCTGCATACGAAGATTATGGGATCAACAATATGGAAGTTCCAACCTATGAAAATAAACGATCTTTGTACACGCTTTCTGTTGATATGACGCCTGTTCTTCTTATGCGTGTTGACCAACCGGTTATTGATAATAGATTGAAAACTGTCAACAGTATGGGGTCGTCTCATGTGTGTTATGAGAATAAAATTCTTCCTGATGTTGTGGATGTAGATAATAAAGACAATGATGAAGATTACCGCTATGGTCTTGAAAAGTGGAATATACATGACAAGACGCATGATATTTTGCTTCTGAAAAATGATTCAGGTGAATATATAGATCCTCGTCTTTATGGTCGTATAGATATACTTTGTGCGGAAGATGATTTTGTTTATGCGCATGTTGGTCAAGGTCTTATAGTGAAAATTCACATGGATACCGGGATTGTTGAGCATGTTAATGAGCCTTTGGAACCTATGGGTATTGATGAAGATTATCGATACAGTTTTACATCTGCATACGGCAATGATGCTGTTTATCAGTTTATTGTTGACCGCGATAAAGAAGATGATTCGTGTCTTCGAATTCTTGATGTGGAAACAGGAAAAGAAAAAGAGCGATTTTATTATTCAGGTGTCAATGAAATTTTCAAAAAATATTCGACATCAGGTATGGCTGTTAATCCTCGCAGTTAATACGTGTATAAAAATGTAAAGGGCCTCTTATCATATATGAGGCCCTTTTATAAGGATTGGTGTATATTAATTAGCCAAGCAGCTTTTGTAAACGCGTAATGCCTTCAACGAGATCATCATCGCCTAATGCATAGGAAAGACGCATGTAACCGGTTGGTCCGAATGCTTCTGATGGAACAACTGCAACTTCTGCTTCTTCGAGAATGATGGTTGCTAATTCAGAAGAATTATTGGCAACACGCCCATTGATATCGCGGCCAAAAAGTGCTTTCACATCTGGATACACATAGAATGCACCCTTTGGCTCTGGTACTTTGAGTCCTTCGATTTCGCGCAACATTGAAACAATGGTTTTACGACGACGGTCGAATGCTTCGCGCATGTGTGCAACAACATCTTGTGGTCCTGTCAAAGCAGCTAAAGCTGCGCGCTGGGAAACATTAGCAACGTTTGATGTCAGGTGTGACTGCAAGTTATTTGCTGCTTTGATCGCATCACTTGGGCCATACATCCAGCCCACACGCCATCCTGTCATAGCATAAGATTTTGCTACGCCGTTAAGGACGAGTGTTTGATCGGCAAGTTCAGGGACTTCCTTCAAAATGTAGGATGTTTTTTCACCGTCATAGGTCAGTTGTTCGTAGATTTCGTCTGTGATGACCCAGATACCATGTTCAAGAGCCCATGAGCCGATAGATCGAATTTCTTCACTTGTATACAAGGCACCTGTTGGGTTGGAAGGTGAACATAAAAGAAGTGCCTTGGTTTTTTCTGTACGAGCTTCTTCGAGTTGCTCTACAGTCACTTTGTAGTCTTGATCGGCGCCTGCAAAAATTTCAACTGGTTTGCCGCCTGCAAAACGAATGACTTCTGGGTATGTTGTCCAATAAGGTGCAGGAAGAAGTACTTCATCATCAATATCGACAACAGCTGAAAATGCTTCAAATACTGCTTGTTTTCCGCCATTGGTGATGATGACGTCATTAGGTGAGATTTCGCGCCCTGTATCGCGAAGAGTTTTTTCTGCAATAGCTTCGCGTAATTCTGGCAAGCCTTTTGCTGGTGTGTATCGGTGATTCTTCGGGTCTTTTACGGCCTTGACGGCAGCTTCGACAACGTGTTCAGGTGTAGGGAAATCTGGTTCGCCAGCACCAAAGCCAATGACAGGGCGTCCTGCTGCTTTAAGAGCTTTTGCTTTTGAGTCAACAATAAGAGTTGCTGATTCGTTGATGTTGTTTAATCTAGCTGAAATGCGTGTATGTGTGTTCATGGTATCTATTTTTGCATGTTTGGTTATTAAAACAATGTTAAGAAGACCATAAACAGTGTGACATTCACTATCAGATATCGACAATGTCTATCTAGGTGGTACTATACTAATGTTCTTACGTGAAGGTGTACTTTTGGTGCACTCAAGAGCATAGGGCAGTGGCGCAATTGGTAGCGCAACGGTCTCCAAAACCGTAGGTTG
>JAGBKC010000018.1 GCA_017934115.1 Actinomycetaceae bacterium
TGAGAATGTTGAACTGGAAAATGCCATAAATATTGCGCAAAAAAAATTACGTATCGCTAGTGGCAATCCGCAAACCTTAATGCGCAGAACGTATGCGACTTTGGCACGCAAAGGGTTTTCGCCTTCAATTTGTTCGAAAGCGATAGCAATCGCACAAGAGCGACTCGCGTAATAATTGGAAATTTATTACACTTGATGTGATGTCTACTGAACATATGCCACGCACGTATGCCATTCGTACGCTTGGATGTCAGATGAACGTGCACGATTCTGAACGCCTTGCTGGTTTGCTGGATGAAGCTGGCCTTGTGCCGGTATCTGATGTACCCGAAGCCGCTGCGCGCGCCACTTCTGCGGGTGATGAAGGTGCAGATGTATTAGTACTCAACACATGCTCGGTACGTGAAAATGCAGCAACACGTCTCTTTGGTAATTTGGGGCAATTAGCTGCCGTGAAACGTGAGCGTCCTGGTATGCAGATTGCCGTGGGGGGATGTTTAGCTCAGCAGATGGGTAAAGGAATCATTGAAAAAGCTCCCTATGTCGATGCTGTTTTGGGTACACATAATTTAGATGTCCTTCCAGCTTTACTTGAGCGTGCCCGTCATAATAAAAAGGCTGCAGTGGAAATCGAAGAATCTTTGAAAGTTTTTCCTTCAACATTGCCAACTCATCGTGAATCAGTGTATGCAGGATGGGTATCTATTGCAGTGGGCTGTAATAATACGTGTACATTTTGTATTGTTCCTTCTTTGCGCGGCAAGCAGAGGGATCGTCGCCCAGGTGATATTTTGTCTGAGGTACAAGCTCTTGTTGATGAGGGTGCAATTGAAGTTACTCTTTTGGGGCAAAACGTCAATTCATATGGCGTAGGTTTTGGTGATCGAACTGCTTTTTCGAAGCTTCTACGTGCATGTGGAGAAATTTCAGGGCTTGAGAGGGTGCGTTTTACATCTCCACATCCTGCTGCTTTCACACAAGATGTTATTGATGCAATGGCTGAAACTTCTAATGTTATGCCATCACTTCATATGCCTTTACAATCAGGATCCGATACGATCCTGCGTGCTATGCGGCGCTCATATCGTTCAAAAAAATTCCTTGGAATTCTTGATAGTGTGCGTGAACGTATTCCTCATGCCTCTATTACAACCGATATTATTGTTGGATTTCCTGGTGAAACCGAAGAAGATTTTCAGCAAACCCTTGATGTTGTTGAGCAAGCGCGTTTTTCTTCTGCATATACATTTATTTATTCTCCTCGACCAGGTACTCCTGCTGCAGATCTTCCACCAGTTGATAATGATATCATCAATGAACGTTATCGCCGACTGATTGATTTGCAAGAAAAAATTTCTTTGGAGGAAAATAAAAAGCTTGAAGGTACAACCGTGGAAGTGCTGGTTGCTGAGGGGGAAGGCCGTAAAGATTCGACAACCTCACGCATATCAGGCAGAGCAGCAGATAATCGGCTTGTTCACGTAGCTTTGCCGCCAGAACTTCCCGAATCTGCTTATCCGCGCCCAGGTGATATGGTGAAAGCTCGCGTTACTTATGGTGCGCCGCATCATTTAGTTGCTGATTCTGCTTTAGAAGTAGATGGATTATTTGAAATTCATTCCACTCGTGCTGGTGATGCATGGCTTGCGAAAAAGAAGCGAAAAGAAGAATTATCTCGCGAGGCAGAAGGTAAAGCTCCTGTTACTATTGGCTCGTCGTCTTTGATGATACGCACATCTGAGGGTATGGAAAAACCGCAACGCTAATGCAAAAAATGAAAATTCTTGCCATTGTAGGCCAAACTGCCAGCGGAAAAACAGATTTTTCTCTTGATGTTGCTCAGCTCTTAGGCGGCGGTGAAAAAGTCGAAATAATATCAGCTGATGCCATGCAGCTATATAAAGGTATGGATATTGGCACTGCAAAAATATCAATAGATGAGCGCAGGGGAATTGTCCATCATCAACTTGATGTGCTTGATGTAAAAGAAGAAGCAAGCGTTGCAGCATATCAAAAATATGCGCGCCTTGATCTTGAATCGATTATCCAACGAGGAAAAATACCTATCATAGTTGGTGGATCTGGTTTGTATGTCTCGGCTCTTTTGGATGAATTAAACTTTCCGGGCACATCACCGCGTATTCGTCGTGAGATTGAAAAAGAACTTGATGAACATGGTATCGGTGTATTGCTTGAGGAATTGCGTATGAAAGATGAACAGGCCTACCGAACCATTGATCCGCGCAATGTACGTCGTATTGTGCGCGCCCTTGAAGTTATACGCCTTACAGGTAAACCGTTTACTGCTGAATTTCCACGACATACTAGCCATTATGACGGTATTTATATGCTTGGCATCCAACGTCCAATGGAAGAACTCGAGCGTAACATTTATCTGCGCTCGCAGCAGATGATGGATAATGGCCTTCTTGAAGAAACAAAAGATCTCATTAGATTGGGATTAAAAGAAGGAAAAACAGCGTCAAGAGCAACGGGATATTCGCAGGCTATTGATGTGCTTGAAGGCAGAATGACCGTAGAAGAAGCTATTGAATCTATAAGTTTGGCAACACGTAAACTTGCTAAAAAGCAGGGAACATGGTTTCGCCGCGATAAAAGAATCATATGGATAGAGGGAACGCATTTACAGGAAACGGCACAAACTCTTCCATTTTTATTTCTATGATGATACTAACTTTTGCATGCTTGACAAAGGTGAATTTTTCATGTAGTGACTTCTTACATATGTTTTTTTGTATGTTATAGACAATTTTCGGTGTATCCTATTTTTTTGCACATCTCTACCTTTTTACAAGTTGAAGCCTGTGAATGCGCACGTGGTGTCATGAAAACTTAGGCGTATTGACATGCTTAAATGGTTAAAAGGTAGGTATTCGTACCTGACCATCATGAGGGAAGGAAACCCTTTGGCTGCAACGCGCACCTATAGTTTAATGGCTGAAAATGGTAAGCCTGTATCTGACCGTATTTCTTTTGCAAAGATTGAAGAACCTTTACAAGTTCCTAATCTTTTGGGTTTGCAAATTGAAAGTTTTTCGTGGTTGATTGGAACAGATGAGTGGAAAGAAGCTCATCCTAGTGAAAAATCTGGTTTAGAAGAAATTTTTGACGAAATTTCTCCAATTGAAAATGCAAATGAAACAATGGGGCTTATTCTTTCTGAACCCCGCTTAGAAGAGCCAAAGTATTCTATACAAGAATGCCGTGAACGTGATCTTACTTATTCTGCTCCTCTTTATGTCACAGCAGAATTTCAAAACTATGAAACAGGCGAAATCAAATCACAAACAACATTTATCGGTGATTTTCCGTTGATGACTGAGCGCGGTACATTTATTGTTAATGGCTCTGAACGTGTCGTCGTTTCGCAGTTGGTGCGCTCTCCTGGTGTTTATTTTGAGAAAGCGGCTGACAAAACATCCGATAAGGATATTTATTCGGCACGTCTTATTCCATCGCGTGGTGCTTGGTTGGAGTTTGAAATCGATAAGCGTGATAGTGTAGGTGTGCGTGTTGACCGTAAGCGCAAGCAGTCGGTTACTTTGTTCTTGAAAGCATTGGGAATGTCGCAGGCAGAAATTATGGAAACATTTAGTGATTTCCCTGTTTTGCTTGATACTCTTGAAAAAGATAATGTAGAAACCCAAGATGATGCTTTGCAGGATCTTTATCGTAAGTTGCGCCCTGGCGAGCCACCAACTCCAGAAGCTGGCCGTGCTTTGCTCAATAATTTCTATTTCAATTCAAAACGATATGACACTGCTAAAGTTGGCCGCTATAAAATCAATAAGAAGCTTGGCATCAACATTGAAGAAACCAATCGCCAGCTTTCTATTGAAGATATTGTTGCTGCTTTGCGTTATATGCTTGCTCTTCATGCAGGGCACGAAGAAGTCACATGTGGAAGTGGCAGTGTTGAACGTGTTGATGCTGATGGTGTTGTGGAAGATATTCCATTTGCGCAGGCTGTTCGCGTAGAAACAGACGATATCGACCACTTTGGAAATCGTCGTATCCGCGCTGTTGGCGAATTGATTCAAAACCAGGTACGCACAGGCCTTGCACGCCTTGATCGTATGGTGCGCGAACGCATGACGACTCAAGATGCTGAAGCGATCACACCTGCGTCTCTTATCAACATTCGTCCGATCGTGGCAGCTATTAAGGAATTCTTCGGTACTTCCCAGCTTTCGCAGTTCATGGATCAAAATAACCCGCTTTCTGGCTTAACGCACAAGCGCCGTCTTTCTGCTCTTGGTCCTGGCGGTTTGTCTCGTGATCGCGCTGGAATGGAAGTTCGAGACGTTCACCCATCTCATTATGGCCGTATGTGTCCTATTGAAACACCGGAAGGTCCAAATATCGGTCTTATCGGTTCTTTGGCTTCTTTTGGTCGTATTAATTCTTTCGGCTTCATTGAAACGCCATATCGTAAAGTCGTTGATGGTGTTGTAACAGAAGAAATCGTTTACCTTCAAGCTGACGACGAAGATTCTGTTGTCATCGCTCAGGCAGAGGCACAGCTTGATAGCAAGGGTGCTTTTGTTGAAGAAGAAGTTTTGTGTCGTGTTCCTGGTGGTGAACCTGCATTGGTACATCCAGACAATATTGATTATATGGATGTTTCGGCACGTCAGATGTGCTCTGTGGGTACGGCAATGATTCCGTTCCTTGAGCATGATGACGCTAACCGTGCTCTTATGGGTGCAAACATGCAGCGCCAGGCTGTTCCGTTGATCCGCCCAGTTGCTCCATTTGTTGGTACTGGTATGGAATTGCGCGCCGCTGTTGACGCTGGTGATGTTACCGTAGCGACAGGTGCTGGTACAGTTATCGAAGTAGATTCTCAATACGTTCGAGTTGAAGAAGATAGTGGCAAGCATGTCACTTATAAAATGGATAAATTCGAACGCTCTAATCCTGGTAATTGCACAAATCAAAAGGTTCGTGTTTCTGAGGGGGATCGCGTTGAAGTTGGCACTCTCATTGCTGATGGCCCTTCAACAGATGGTGGCGAACTTTCTTTGGGGCAGAACCTTCTTGTGGCGTTTATGTCATGGAATGGGTA
The DNA here is from genome assembly GCA_017934115.1 of Actinomycetaceae bacterium. GTDB lineage: Bacteria > Actinomycetota > Actinomycetes > Actinomycetales > Actinomycetaceae > RUG11864. The sequence goes on from JAGBKC010000018.1 coordinate 5,090, forward strand.
CAACTACGAGGACGATATTATCCTTTCTGAGCGTTGCGTGAAGGAAGATCTTCTCACATCTATCCATATCGAAGAATATGAAGTGGATGCACGTGATACGAAGCTTGGCCCTGAAGAAATCACGCGTGATATTCCAAATGTGGGTGAAGATATGCTTTCCCACTTGGATGAGCATGGCGTTATCCGCATTGGTGCAGAGGTACGCTCCGGCGATATTATCGTTGGCAAGATCACTCCAAAGGGCGAAACTGAACTGACAAGTGAAGAACGCCTTTTGCGCGCTATCTTCGGTGAAAAAGCTAAGGAAGTGCGCGATACTTCTTTGCGAGTTCCTCACGGTGCTTTCGGTATCGTTATTGGCGTTCGACAATTCGATAAAGAAAATAATGAGGAAATGGCCTCCGATGTCAACGAGACCGTTCGCGTGTACATCGCCCAACGCCGTAAGATACGCGTTGGCGATAAGATGGCAGGTCGTCACGGTAATAAGGGTGTTATTTCTCGTATTCTCCCTGTAGAAGATATGCCATTTATGGCAGATGGTACACCAGTCGATATTATTTTGAACCCATTGGGCGTGCCGAGCCGTATGAACCTCGGTCAGGTCTATGAATTGCATCTTGGTTGGGTTGCTTCTCAAGGATGGGATGCATCGAAGGCTCGCAAGAATGGTGAAGAGTGGGCAATGCGTTTGCCAGATAATGCTGTTTCTGGTGCTCCTGGTGCTCGTGTGGCAACTCCAGTATTCGATGGTGTGCGCCAAGATGAAATCGATGGCCTCTTAGCAAACACATTGCCAAACCGTGATGGTGATGTTTTGGTAAATGAATTTGGTAAGGCTCAATTATTTGATGGGCGCACTGGCGATCCATTCCCAGATCCTATTTCTGTGGGCTACATGTACATGCTTAAGCTCCATCA
>JAGBKC010000001.1 GCA_017934115.1 Actinomycetaceae bacterium
CTTCAACAAGACGAGCCAGTTTCGACAATCCCGTCACATAACCATCTTCAGCAGGAATATAACCCACATGCGCCACGCCATGAAAGGGTAAAAGATGATGTTCGCACATAGAATACATGGGAATATCTTTCACCAGCACCATTTCCTGATGACCTATATCGAAAGTGGCCGTCAAAACATCTGAGGGGTCACTATGAAGCCCTGAAAACATCTCTTTATACGCGCGGCCCATTCGATCAGGAGTTTCACGTAGTCCATCACGTGTTGGATCTTCACCAACCGCCACTAAAAGATCATAAATCGCCTTGCGCACACCTTCTTCATCGTATGCACGCAAAGGTTGATTATTTTCGGATGGTTCTTCCATGATGCCTCACTTACGATGTGTAAACATGCTCAGCTAAAGTGCAAATAAAAGGAAGATTTCTGTATTTTTCGTTGTAATCAAGGCCGTAACCTACCAAAAACGCATCCGGCAAATCAAAAGCCACCCAATCAGCATTAACATTCATACGGCACACAGCTTCACTTTTACGTACTGCTGTGACAATCTTAATTGACGCCGGTTCACGTGTTTCCAAATTTGCCACCAGCCACGAAAGAGTCAGGCCTGAATCGATAATATCCTCAACGATCAATACGTGGCGGACTTTAATATCTTCAGTCAAATCCTTCAGAATACGCACAACACCTGAAGATTGCGTACCAGAACCATACGAAGAAAGGGCCATCCAATCCATGGCCACAGGGGTGGAAAGTTTACGCGAAAGATCTGCCATGATCATCAAGGAACCGCGAAGAACACCGATCATTAACACTTGTTCACCTTGATAATAAGCATCAATTTCGCCTGCTATCTCATCAAGACGTTTATCCATATCTTCAGCTGTGACGAGTATTTCTTCTAAATCACCAGCAATATCTTTTTCGTTCATGACGTTCTTTCGTTTTTTCTACAAGGGGCAAGAAACAATGTTACATCTCCAGAAAAACACCTACACATGTTTTTTTCATTTCACAGCTTTTTCTCGTTTCACATATAATCTGCCCTCGTTCTGATAAGCAGTCAATTTACATCTTTTGCATGTAGGAAGAGAAAACATTCGCTGCCCTTTTTTTCTCCCCTCGCCCATCACGAAATCATTGAGTGTCTCAATATGATCACTTTTCAATGAACCAGCGAGCGCGCCAGCAGATAAACACATTGCACGTATCACGCGTGTGCGAATAGCGATCGGTAAGCCTTCAAGATCTTTATGAGAAGCACTGATGATATATTCTTCGCCATTATCAACCTCAGTATCGTATGCATAAACACCTTCATAAAGTGGCCCCAAAACACCTGGGTCAAAATAAATCTTTTCCGGTTCACACAGAGGGTCGCCATCAGAATCAATACGCACAATACGATCGTATTCTTCTTGTGCCCACATATCTAAAGCAGCATTATCTTGTTGAAGTTGCAGTGCAGTACGACCTAAAGCATCTACGCACGCATCACCAAAAACTTTTTTCATAGCTGGTAACACCTGGTGTCGCACAGCATTACGCTTCAAAGGAGTACCATCAGCAGCTTTCCAATCTGAGTGCGGACTATTCGTCGGGTCATCCACCCATTCAATTCCTTCGCTCCGCAGATATTTACGCAAAGTTTTACGGCGAATATCCAACAAAGGCCGAATTGCTGGAATATCATCATGTTCAGGCAATGTGCCAATTTTTTTCATGCCCGCGATCGAACGGGCACCACTGCCCCTTCCAAAACCAAGAAGAACAGTTTCAGCTTGGTCATCTGCCGTGTGCCCTAAAAGGACTGGCGCATTGTCATACTCTTGTGAAGCATCAGCTAAAATGTCATATCGAGCACTTCTCGCAGAACCTTCAGGCCCTCCAAGGTAGCAATACACATCAGCATTGACAACATCAACATCATCAAAGCCAAGATCATGCATGCGCTGATATACCTGCATAGCTTCTTTTTTTGACTCTCGCCTCAACCCGTGATCAACAATCACCACAGCTACGTGAAGATCTTTTTTTTGTGCAACAAAACGTGCAACATGAGCCAAAGCAGTAGAATCACTACCACCGGAAACAGCCACAATGATGCTGTTATGATACGGCAATTCATCAAGAGCTTGGATAAGTTCACGCCTGGCATGAGCAATAGCAGGGTGTAAAGGTGGCCGCTTACCTACGTTCTGTGAACTCGACTTATTATTCTGTTGTATTTCCTGTGCCTTCTGATGGTGAATGTTTTTCTTATTTTTGTTCATATTTTAATCCTTAGAAAAAGTTGATAACTCAACAAGATTAGTTAAAAACTGATCAAATAAAGGACGCGAATCAGTAAATTTCTGCGTTTTATCATCTTTTTTCGCTTTATTACTGCCTGTCGCATCATTCATCAATGCAAAAGTAAGAATACGACCATTGCCAGTTTGCACAAAACCAGCTAAGGAGCGCACCTGATGAAGAGATCCTGTTTTAGCATGAACACGTGCTCCCATATCATCATCAGTGAAACGTTTATCCAAAGTGCCACTCACATTTCCAACCGGCAAACCAGATGCAGCACCTGCAAATACTCCTTTTTCATTTTTATAGATACACTGAACCATATCGGCAAGCATCTTTGCCGACAAACGATTATTTTCTGAAAGACCGGATCCATCAGCAAAAACAGCACCAGAAACATCAATACCCAGGCTTTGCAGGCTCTCTTGAACACTTTGGGAAGCATTGGCAAAAGTGGCTTCTTTTCCTTTTTTCAGTGCTATAAGATGCGCTAGCGTTTCTGCAGTCGTATTATCAGAACGCTCTAGCATATAAGAAACAAAGCCCCGCACCGATGCACTTTCCACACTCGCTAACTGCAAAGCATCGTCAGGCACAGAGGTGTCACTTCTACTTACCTCACGTATATCTATACCCTTATTTTTCAAATGATCAGCAAAAATATTGGCAGCCTCAATATCAGGTGAACCTGAAAAATTTTCCGTTGTATACGTTTCTTTTGCGCCAATAGGACGCACTTCGGCAACGAATTTTCTATCTGCACCCGTAATCGTTGAATGGTAAAGTTCGCCAGAAAAAAGCGATGAATCAACTTTAAGGCTCACCTTCGATACGCTCTTATTCTTTAATTCTTGGGCAGTTTTTTCCGCTAAATCTTCTAAACCTGCATGTCCATAAATAGATGATTCATCGCTTTTACCACGTCCAAGTAACACATCACCCCCACCGACAAGGTACACTGTAGAGCCTTCAAGAGCAGTTGTTGTGCTGAATGTTGTTTGAGGGCCGAGCACATCCAAAGCAGCTATCGCAGTAGCAAGTTTCATATTAGAAGCCGGAACGAGCATATCGTTCCCTTTATAAGAAGCTAATTGCGCACCCGATTCACTATCGATTATGAACGCTGAAAAACGTCCAGTCATATCTGCTGATTTATTCTTCACAAAAGCATCAAGAAGTTTTTGAACTTCCTTTCCATCCAAAGGAGAAGGTGCATACTCGCTAAATTGTGAATCTGCTCGCAATGAAGGCATCGTTTTTACTGATGGATATTTTTCTGCCTGTTTATCGGCCGGACGTGTTGTAAGAATACCTGGAACGATATCATACGCATCTGCATACAGATATCCACCGCCTAATGCTACGATTATCAGTACAAGAACTTGGACGAAAGTTTTCACTCTCTAAGTTTTGCACGTTTTCATTTGTAGCGCACGTAAAAGCGCTATGCACACATAAGGAGAAAAAATGGAATTTGATGTTACCGTTGAAATTCCTAAAGGTAGCCGCAACAAATACGAAGTAGACCACGAAACTGGCCGCATTCACCTTGATCGCTACCTTTTTACAACAATGCATTATCCAGATGATTACGGTTACATCGATAATACTCTCGGTCTTGATGGTGATCCTCTAGACGCTATCGTCATTCTTGACGAACCAACCTTCCCTGGTTGCGTTATTCGTTGCCGAGCTATTGGACTTTTCCGCATGACAGATGAAAAAGGCGGAGACGATAAAGTATTGTGTGTTCCTGTTGATCCGCGCACACAGTGGCGCCAAGACATCAGCGATGTCTCACAGTTCCATTTGGATGAAATCAAGCATTTCTTTGAATCTTATAAGGATCTTGAACCAGGTAAGTCAGTCGAAGAAGGCTCTCACTGGTTAGGAAAAGAAGTTGCTGAACAAGAAATTACCGCAGCTTTTGCACGAGCTAAAGAAGAAGGTTTTGTTGATCCTCTAGCTGCTTAAAACTTTTACTTCCATTGCGATAAATGAGCACATGTGAATGACAAATAACCTCACAACTGTTCATTGGCAATAAAGAATATAAAGACAAAAGCCCCGCTATGCGGGGCATTTTCATGTTCTTATTGAAAGGAAACTTTTACTTCGTCACACGTAAGAAGACTGGCCTTCCATACAATGCACCTTCTTTTGTGCCGACACCTGGGCGCACAGCTGCAATGTGGCGTCCGTTGCCCGTATAGATGCCAACGTGACCTGGCCACCACACTAAATCACCAGGACGCGCGTTTGCACGCGATACCACGGTATATCCTGCCGACCTAATGCCAGCAGTCGTACGCGGCAAAGTGATGCCAAAGTGACGGTAGACATGACCAACAAAGGCGGAGCAATCCCACCCCTTTGTTGTTGTTCCGCCAAGCACATATGGAACACCAATAAATTGACGTGCATAAGCAACAATCGCTGAACCACTGACAGAAACAGTTGCAGCCTTCTTAGCACTTGTAATAGTAGTAGCACTCACCGTTTTCTTTGTGGATGTACCTTTAACAGCGGCCGTTGTTGTTTTCTTCGTAGTTGTCGATGCTGTTGTTGTTTTCTTCGTAGTCGTCGATGCCGCTGTTGACGTCTTCTTCGATTGTGATGCGGCTAATTTCTTAGCTTGAGCTTCTGCTTGAGCTTTTTTTGCAGCTTCTTGTGCAAGACGAGCTTGTTCGCGCTTAGCTGCTTCTTCTTGACGTTTCTTCTCTGCAGCAGCAGCCTTTGCTGCTAATTCCTTTTGACGAGCCTCTTCGGCTTTACGAATACGTTCTGCCTCTTCAGCAGCCGCTTTTCGTGCAGCCTCTTCTTTTTGTTCGCGCTGCTTATTAACGAGCTCTTCTGTTTCGCCCTTCTTTTGCGCTAAGACCTTCACTAATTCATCGCGCTTTGCGCTAATTTCTTCAAGACGTTTTTTGGATTCTTCAGTTTTTTTCTGAAGGTTTTCAGCACTTTTTTCTGCCTCTTCAGCGATTTTTTCTTGCTCTTGATATTTCTTATCTGCTTCTGCTTCTAAAGTTTTTGCAACTTCTTCAAGAGCGTTGAAAGTATCGAGGTCTCGCTTGACATCTTTACCAAGAACGTCGTAAGCACGTGCTTTTGCTCCAGCACTAAAAAGAGATCCACCGTTAACTGCCGCCTTTGCTGCACTAGAGGCATTTGCACCATCACGATACATAGCAGCAGCAATATGGCCAAGTTCTTCGCGAGCTTCATCTACAGCATACTGAGCTTCTTCAGCACGCGTACTTGCAGCCTCAAAAGCATCAAGAGCATCCCATAATTTTTCTTGCGCTTTATTATTGTTGACAACTGCTTGCTCGGCTTCAATTTCAAGCTTGCCGGTTTCTGTCGTTAACTGATCGAGTTCTTTTTCGATATCTTCAACGGATTTCTTTGCTAAGTTTTCTTCTTCTTGCGCCTTAGCTATTTGTTCATCTGTAATTTGCGGTTCATCATCAGCGGTTGCAGGCAAAGCCACTCCCAATGGAAGTGCAGCTATAGCAAGAACAGCTGCCGCTTTTACTCGTAGGTTTTTCACTTTCGTCTCCTATCTTTTGCAAAGCGTTTACTTTGCTCACAATAAGAACATGTGTAACAACCTATAACATTTTTATCAAAAAAGAAACTTCTTGAACATCTTTCACAGGATTCACATTTGTAACATTTAGTGTTTTAGTCCCAAAAAATCACATTTTCTTTGGCTTAGGTCCTATTTTTAAGTATAACAAGTGGAGATAAAAATGCTCTATCACACTCTCAGACGATAAATCATCATTATTGCGTACCCGTAGGATAAAACAATATAACTCCAAGAAACGCCAGCTTCACTACTGTGAACGATCGCCGACAAGGAAATGCAACTATCACCTCACCTGCAAGGTCCACAGTAAGAAAAATGCACTAATCATTCACCTTGCGTTCTTGACACGTCCACACAACAACGAAATACCCATCCTCTACCCCAGATTCTACCGGGAAAGGAACAAAAGAAATACGTACGTTTTTCTCGCCGCGCACCACTTCTTTATTGATAAACGCATCCAATGCGCATCGTGAAGCGATATCTGCCCCGTAGACATACGACATAGATGAATTCACATTGCTGTAAGGCTGCGCTAAAGAAATACCCACACGATCTCGCATCTGTTCAAAAGTAGGAACACCAAAGAAGAAAGCATTCGCCCATGGTGCTTCTGACATATGCACAAGTGATACATATTTTGCGCCCGTATCTTCAAGAAGTTCCGGCAAAGCAGATAAAGGCTTTGCATCTTTCGATAAATCCAGCAAAGAGGACGCCGAGCGAATAACATCACGATAATTGAGCGCAATAGGCCATGCCTGATTTTCATTTTTATTATTAGCCACTTGCGGATCTTCTTCATAATAAGCCGGAGTAACAACAACACCCACTTCTGCCTGCGTTTCATAAATACCATCAAAAACAAGCCAACGCGTATTAACGTTCACACCCGCAGCATGCGCAGCAGTTTTCATAGTTTCAAGCGCAGTAAGTAACGATGAAGATACCTGAGCATCAGGATCAAAAATTAAGGTATCATTCTCACAGCGCGCATGAGGCATCACATCACTTAATTCTTGAGGCGAACACCCCACAGGCGCCCCAACAGGACCTTCAACGATTTCCACACTTGGCACTACAGCGCCATTGTCATCATATCCGCCAGTACATTGGATGCGATATTCATCAGGTGAAACTCGGATTATTTTCAGCCCTTTCACCTCTACAAAAGCACACATAATATAGCGCATCAACCCAAAAACACACTTTTTCTTTGAATCACGCGCCTGGCGTAAGACATCCATAAAATCAACATGAGAAAAATACTCATTGTATGGAAGAGGATGTAACGTTTTGTATGTTCCTTCTAGAGCCATCAGCGCCTCTTTTCTTTACGGTTTCTGCACACATCATAACGTGTTTTTTTACTACATTCTAGATATTAGTTCCCACAAATCGCCTCGCATGTAACCACATACTGCGACATAACGATAAAACCGACACAGTAAAGTGAGCATTACCTATTGACCGATTCCAGTTAAGATGTTAAAAAATAGAGAGGAAAAAAGAAGAAACAGGAGGAATTCATGACACCTCATACATTCTTCGATGGCACGCAAACCGATGATGTGGAAGCCCTTAACATCATCAATAACGATCTCAATCAAGGCGTCAAACAACGCCCACTCAACACAACTGAGCAAGAAATCTATGCACGCGCTGTTTTTCATGCCAGCACCCTTGCTCCTTACCTTGTTGACGCCCTTGCTCTTCTGCGCCCATACTGCGACGCAACAGCTCACGTTCTTTACACCGATCGCTTTTCCCGCTGCGGGCTCTCCCACTGGTTCTTTTATGGCAACCATACCGATACCGAGCGCGCCTTCCTTTTGATGCACGAGTGCATGCACATACTTAATTCTCACTATGCACGAGGCGAGCATATAGGAGCAAATGACACAACCACACAACTATGTGGCGATCTTGAAATCAATACGACCTTACAACTTATTTTCCATAAGGCAGACCCTGATTCACAACCACTCAAAGATGCCATTTTCCCAGAAAATAAACCTTATGAATTTCCCACGCGTCTTTCTTTTGAAGAATATTTTGCACTTTTACCCCACGAAGATCAAAAAAAAGAAAGCACAGGCTCGCAAAGTAGCAACGATAATGGAACAGGTGGCGAATCATTCGGCAATAAACACGGCGATTTTGAACAATCGGGTTACGTATGCGACACGCCCACACCCGAACAAGAAGAAGGAGCCGATACTGCCGGAATAGAAAAAGCAACTGAAGCACAACAAGCCTCGACAAAAGATAAAACTCTGGCAAATATTGCTGATGAGCGAAAAAAAATAGAGGGAAATGGCAGCGACAATACTATCTTAGATGCCATCGAACGACACCTTCGACCTGCCCGCGTTTCATGGAAAAAGATTTTTGCCAGACTCATTAAACACTCATCACAGAACATCACCCGCGGACGCACCTTCGTTTCATATCGACGTATCAATAAACGGCACGAAGGGGATATTTTCTTCCCCGGAGAAGTCACCTATTCACCTTCTATTTTGATTGGCGTTGATACGTCAGGGTCAATGACAGAAAAAGACCTTTCCACTGCCCTTAATGAGGTAGAAGAAATCGTTCGAGTAAATGCCCGCGGCTCTCATATCCGCTTTTTCAGCATCGATAGTGAAGTCAAAAAAGTTGAGCAATTACGAAGCCCTAAAAATCTGCGTTTGAGCGGAGGTGGCGGCACAGATATGTCGGCTGCTTTCCGGTATGCTAATTCATTAAAACGAAGTAAACGCCCCGATATTCTTATTGTTGTAACCGATGGATATACTGATTGGAATTCCATTATGGAAGAATACACCCATGCACCCTATCAAGGAATTATTGCCGTCACTAATAAAAATGCTTATGAGAAAGCCTCTCAACATCCACACAATAGAAAAACTTTGCATATCGTGCCATGTTTTGACGAAACATAAACGATCGCTTCAACCCATGAATTTTCACAACAACAAACGATAGCCACAGTCAACAATAACGAAACGAAAGGACCAGCCCATGAGCGACACATCTTCCACAATCACATCTACAGAACAAAAGAAAGCACAAGAAATACTACAACTCAACCACTCACTTCCTTTTGCAACCTTTGATGCTCTTGCAAAAGCAAACACCATGCCAGTATGTCTTGTAGGCGCGCCAGGCACAGGAAAAACAAAAACTATCGAAACTTATGCCAAGTCCATTGGCTACCGCCTTGAAACGATCATCGCCAGCCGGCTTGAGCCAACAGAATTGGGCGGCTACCCCACACGCGCACATTACACCAACTCCCAAGGTGAAGAGAAAGTTCGCACTGAATATGCTCCTCAAGAATGGCAAATTCGCGTGATGGAACATCCTAACACTGTTCTCTTCTTTGACGAATTTTCCAATACTCCTGCCGGCGTCCAGGCTTCCCTTCTTTCTTTCATCCAAGATCGCCAGTTCCCTAATGGCGATAAACTCCCTAAAGAAACGCGCATCATTCTTGCCATGAATGCTATTGAAGACAGTGCAGATGGCGTTGAATTAGCTCCCCCGATGTCAAATAGGATTGCCTTCATTTCATGGAAACTTGATAATAATGCATGGTTATCGGGTTTTATCAATAAATGGGGCGCAGATATGAGCGATAACGAAAAGACGTGGCGCAGCATTATTGCCAGCTCCTTAGAAGAAAATCGTGATCTTATTTTAACGAAACGCGATGAATACGGCGGCGAAGAAATTGCTGCTTACGGGGTTAACACCCACGATGAAAATGACGTAACAGTCTATCGTTATGCTTATGCAACTCCGCGCTCATGGGATAATCTCGCCAGTGTGCTCGGCTCTCAAGTTTCCGCACAAGATCCTCAAGATGAAGTGGTGAGCTCTTTATCTCGCTCTATTGTTGGCGGACGCGCCGCAACTAAACTTTCGTTATATATCAGTGAAAATTGGGAAAGTGTTATTGAACTGTATAACAACCTTGATTTCATGAGCGCAGACGATATACGAGAATTAGCAACACGCCCAAGCGAATTTAATATTTTACTCAATTACATGAAACAAAACAGCAGCGAACATCCAGATCAATGGAACCGTGTCTATAACGCACTAACGCGTTTTATTGATGAAGCCAGCACACACGCTATTATTGCTCCGTTCATGAGCCGTTTCATCGATGTTGAAAAAGGCCCTGCTTCCACAGATGCCGAGCGCCTTCAAGCACTCATGAAGTTAACAACGCATTTCTCAAAGGCTGTGCGTTTGCACGGGTAAAAAAAAGATACCTAACTACGGTCTTTTCATTCATCATTGCAGACCTGCATCTACATTGATGCGGGTCGCATTATCTTTGCGCGAAATAAAAGGGCGTATATAACAAAGAAGTGAATAGTTCACATGAATGACAAAAGCACATCAACAATAAAAACGCATAAAAAAAGCCCTGATATCAGGGCTAAAAGCTCCGCGACTAGGACTCGAACCTAGAATAACGGTTCCAAAGACCGCTGTGTTGCCATTACACCATCGCGGATTACTCCACACATTTTAGACCATAAATACGCATAGAAAGTGTCATATCAATATGAACAAAACAACATTAACAAATATTAGTTTTCACACTCATTGATTTCCACATCATCGCGAATTAAAATTTCCATCGTGCCAACACCAGCAAAACACACGAAAACACGTATGCGCCGGAGCGAAAGGCGCGCCCAACTCATCATTATTGCTCGCAAGCTTTTTGCCGAACAAGGCTATTCCAGCATCTCTATTGAAGAAATCGCTTCAGCAGCACATGTTTCTAAACCAGTAGTCTATGAACATTTCGGATCAAAAGAGGGAATTTATCAAGTTATTGTCGACCGAGAACTTACACATTTACGCGCCATGCTCGAAGAAAATATTCAAGTTGATGAGCATCCGCGCGCTATTTTAGAAAAAAC
>JAGBKC010000019.1 GCA_017934115.1 Actinomycetaceae bacterium
GAAAAGTATAAACACGCGGAAAAAAATAAAAAAATGTCCTATTTTGCCTTTTTATGAGGAAAAATAGGACATTTAACCTATGGAAGAGCCTTTTCAACTTCTGTTAATACCGCACCATACACATTTATCAAGCTCTTCTTATTAGGACCAGCTGATAAAATTCCACGTGAAGATGAGATAAGAACATGAGAAATTCCATTACCAAAGATGTCTTTAATATCTTGCACATTGCCTCCTTGAGCTCCAAACCCAGGAGACAAAAAAATGCCATTAAAAGTACTGAGATCAATATCAAGGTGTACAGCAGCTTTTCCGATAGTGGCGCCCACAACTAAACCATGAGGGCCGATTTCATCCTCTGATTGAGAATTCCATCGATATACAGTTTCTACAACATTTTTGGCCACTGAATTATCATCAGCACTATGGGCATGTTGCACAACAGAACCTTCTGGATTTGACGTTAATGCTAAAACAAAAAGGCCTTTCGATTCTTTTTCAGCATATATGCGTGCCTGATCAAGAGACTCAACACCTAAATAAGGCGAAACTGTAAATGAATCACCACTTAAAGGCCCTTTCACATATGCATCAGCATAGGCGGCCATGGTAGATCCGATATCACCGCGTTTAACATCCATAATAAGAGGTATGCTGGCTTGCTTACAAAGATCTACAATCTCTTCAAGAACTGCTACACCTTTACTTCCATGACGTTCAAAAAAAGCAGACTGGGCTTTAAAAGCTGCTGCACGATCATGCAAAGCATCAATAATACGCAGAGAAAATTCTCTTATCGAATATGCATCATCACCAAGCCCCCATTGTTCAAGCAAATGCTGATGAGGGTCGATACCAACACATATTGGTCCGTTTTCACACATGCGACCGTAAAGGCGCATACCACATCCATTCGAAGACATGTACTCCTCTACTTTCTGCGCTGCACACGCTGAGAGTCATGCTCTTGCAAGGATTGCACGTGAAAACCTTCAGAACGTTTTGATGCGATCGACTGAACAGCAGCTGCAAATTCTTCGATGGTAGTAATAATAGGTTTGTCTGCGGCAGTTGTTGCTGCACGAATTTGATATCCATCAGCACGTGCACCTTGAGAATTAGGCGTATTTATCACCATATCGATTTTGCCAGCATTAATAAGATCAACAACAGATTCTTGACCATCACAAGCTTCACTTTGTTTCGCAACAACGCTTACAGGGATACCATAGCGAGCTAAAACAGCAGCTGTGCCCGCTGTTGACACTAAGGTAAAACCAAGTTGATGCATGTGAGAAGCAGGATAAACAACAGACCCCTTGTCTTTATCAGAAACAGAAATGAATACTGTTCCAGAATCAGGAAGAGAACCTGAAGAGGCTTCTTGAGCCTTAGCAAAGGCATTAGGGAAATTATCTGAATATCCCATCACTTCGCCTGTCGAACGCATTTCTGGTCCCAATACCGTATCAACGACTTTACTTTCCTTTGTAGTAAAGCGCTTAAATGGTAAAACAACTTCTTTAACAGCAGTCGGAGCTGATAGGTCTAAAATAGATGCATCAACATCCGGAAGCATGCCTTGAGAACGCAACTCTTTTATTGTCTTTCCAGCCATAATCCATGACGCCGCCTTCGCTAAAGGAACACCAGTAGCCTTAGACACAAATGGAACAGTGCGAGAAGCACGAGGATTAGCTTCGATAACATATAAAACATTATTCATAAGGCCAAATTGAATGTTGATAAGTCCACGCACATTAACGCCTTGAGCAATAGCCAAAGTTGCTTCGCGTATCCGTTCAATAACTTGCTGCGATAATGTCAATGGCGGGATAACACAAGCGCTATCACCTGAATGAATGCCACATTCTTCAATGTGTTCCATAACGCCGCCTAAGAACATATCCTGACCATCATAGAGCGCATCAACATCAATTTCAGTGGCGTCATCTAAGAATTTATCGATCAACAAAGGAGCATTACGTCTACTTGCATCAGTTTTTGCTGACTCATTGCGAGAGAGATAATCATGTAATTGATCTTCAGTGTAGACAATTTCCATACCACGTCCACCTAACACATACGATGGACGAACAAGAACAGGATAACCAATACTATTAGCAATACTAATGGTTTGTGCATCAGTAGTTGCAGTACCAGAGGCAGGCGCATGTAAACCTGCATTATCAAGAACAGCACTGAAAAGTGCACGGTCTTCAGCAGCATCAATTGATTCTGGAGATGTACCAATAATTGGCACACCAGCTTCTTGCAGATCTTGAGCCAAAGAAAGAGGTGTTTGCCCTCCAAGCTGAACAATCATGCCTGCAATAGGACCTGCCTGCTTTTCTACATGATAAATTTCCAACACGTCTTCAAGGGTCAAAGGCTCAAAGTACAAGCGATGAGAAATATCATAATCTGTTGAGACAGTTTCAGGATTACAGTTAACCATAATGGTTTCATATTCGGAGGCTAATGTAAGACTTGCATGAACACATGAGTAATCGAATTCAATTCCTTGCCCAATACGATTAGGCCCTGAACCAAGAATAATAACAGCAGGTTTCTCGCGTGTTTGAACTTCATTTTCCTTATCATATGAAGAATAGTAATAAGGAGTTTGTGCGGCAAATTCAGCAGCACACGTATCAACCGTTTTGTATACAGGGTGCAAACCGTATGCATGGCGCATCTGACGTACAGTTTCTTCACTAATGTTCTTCAGTTCAGCGATTTGGCGATCGGAAAATCCATGACGCTTAGCGTATAATAATGTTTCCTTATCAAGCACATCGGAATTCTTTACATCTTCAGCAACCTCGTTAATAAGAGAAATCTGATCTAAAAACCATGGATCAATCTTGGTCACTTTATAAAGTTCTTCAATGCTTGCACCAGAATAAAGAGCTTTTTGAACATCTTGTAAGCGATTTTCTGTTGGAATTGCACATGATTGAATAAGTTGTTCTAATGCATCCCCGCTTATTTTTTCACCCCACGTAAAGACAGTGTTCTTTTTATCAATAGAACGCATTGCTTTTTGAAGAGCTTCAGTAAAATTACGTCCTAAGGACATTGCCTCACCGACAGATTTCATGGTAGTAGTCAATGTAGGATCTGCATCAGGGAATTTTTCAAAAGCAAAGCGTGGCACTTTGACCACGATATAATCAAGAGTTGGTTCAAAAGATGCAGGAGTTGAACCAGTGATATCGTTAGGAATTTCATCCAATGTGTAGCCAATTGCCAAACGTGCAGCGATTTTAGCAATAGGGAAACCGGTTGCCTTTGAGGCTAATGCTGAAGATCGTGAAACGCGTGGATTCATCTCGATAACAATGATACGCCCTGTCTTAGGATCAACAGCAAATTGAATATTGCACCCGCCAGTATCAACACCAACTTCACGAATAATAGCAATACCGATATCACGAAGTTTTTGATATTCGCGGTCAGTTAACGTAAGAGCTGGAGCGACAGTCACTGAATCGCCAGTATGCACACCTACAGGATCAACATTTTCAATCGAGCAAACAACAACAACATTGTCTGCACCATCGCGCATGATCTCTAATTCGTATTCTTTCCATCCTAGAATCGATTCTTCAAGGAGAACTTCACTTGTAGCAGAATAGTGTAAACCTTGACCTGCAATACGTTCCAAATCTGCTTCATTATAGGCAAAACCCGAACCAAGACCACCCATTGTAAACGATGGACGCACAACCACAGGATATGAAAGATCTTCAGCTGCTCTTTTGCATTCCTCCATTGAATGACAAATAATCGAGCGTGCAGATTCACCTCCACATCTTTCAACTACTTGCTTAAACTCATCGCGGTCTTCACCTTTAGTGATTGCATCAGCTTTTGCGCCGATAAGTTCGACATTATATTTATCCAAAACACCCGCTTCCACCAATTCCATAGCAGCATTCAAAGCTGTTTGCCCACCTAGGGTTGGCAAAAGAGCATCTGGACGTTCTTTAGCAATAACTTTTTCTAAAACTTCACATGTAATAGGTTCGATATAGGTGGCATCCGCCATTTCAGGATCAGTCATAATAGTCGCTGGGTTTGAGTTGACTAAAATGACGCGAATTCCTTCATCTTTAAGGACGCGACACGCTTGAGTACCTGAATAATCAAACTCACAAGCCTGACCAATAACAATAGGGCCCGAACCAATTACTAAAACTGATGAAATATCTGTACGCTTTGGCATTAGTTCTTCTCCTCTATTTGTGTATTGCGTGTATCAGAAATTAATTTCATATAGCGTTCGAATAAATATGACGCATCATGCGGGCCAGCAGCAGCTTCAGGATGATACTGGACAGAAAAGGCAGGAATATCAAGACATTCAATACCTTCAACCACATCATCATTAAGACAGATATGTGATACTTTTACGCGCCCATAAACTCCATCATTGAAAGGCGCTGTGACTTCACCTTCAAGAGGAACATTAAGAGCAAAACCATGATTATGTGCAGTAACTTCAACTTTACCTGTTGTTTTATCCATAACCGGTTGATTGATACCTCTATGACCATAAGTCAATTTATACGTATCAAAACCTAAGGCACGTCCCAAAAGTTGGTTGCCGAAACAAATACCAAAAAATGGATACTTTGCGTCAAGAACCTGACGTAGCAATTCCACTTCTTTATCAGCTGTTTCAGGATCTCCAGGACCATTGGAAAAAAATACACCATCTGGAGATAAATTCTCGATTTCTTCAAAAGTAACAGATGAAGGAACTACAGTTACTTTTGCACCATTACGTGCAAAATAATAAGGTGTGCGTGATTTGATACCTAAATCAACAGCAACAATGTGTGCTTGAGGATTATCTTTCCATTTCCCCGCAGGCTCAATAACATACGTTTCTTGAGTAGAAACTTCTCCGCATAGATGTGCACCAGCCATCTGTGGGCTTGACAAAACGCTTTCTAACAACACAACAGGCGCATCATCTGCGTTGCTAACGTCAAATGGAAGACTATCACCAGAAAAAATCCCGCCGCGCAAAACACCTTGCTCACGCAAGTGACGTGTTAAAGCACGGGTATCAATATCTGAAATTCCAACAATTCCTTGTTCGATAAGAGAGCTTTCTAAATCTCGTTCACTTCTCCAATTAGAAGCGCGCCTGGCAGGATCACGCACGACAATTCCTGCAGCCCAATAACGAGATGATTCAGAATCTTCACTATTAACACCTGTATTACCTATGTGAGGTGCTGTCATCACAATAATTTGTTTATGATAGGAAGGATCAGTGAAAGTCTCTTGATAACCGGTCATACCTGTAGAAAAAACGACTTCACCATATGTTTGACCACGAGCCCCAAAAGCTTTACCAATAAAAGCAGTACCATCTTCAAGTACTAAAATAGCTTGTTCTTCTCTTTTCATTCTATTTTCCTTCTTCTAAAGCTTTGCGATCAGCTAAAACATCATTGTGGCTGCGCAGTTTACCATTCCACAAAGTTGGTACTCCTTTATAAAAGGTATACATAGGTTTTCCTTGCAATGAACGTTCATTCCAAGGCGTATTTGTCGACTTTGAATGCAACATTGCGCTTGTTACTGTCCAGGTATAGTGAGGATCGTACAAACATATGTGTGCTGGATTTCCGACTTCAATAGGTAAGCCCTGATCTTCAATTCCATAGAGCTTAGCAGGTTGATAACTCATTAAACGAGCTATATCTTTCCACTTGATAATGCTGGTATCAATAAGGGCTTGCTGAATAACAGGCAATGCTGTTTCTAAACCAAGCATTCCATGAGCACCTGCTGCCCATTCACAATCTTTACTTTCGCTTGGATGGGGCGCATGATCGGTACCGATCACGTCAATCGTTCCATCAGCAACACCTTCACGTAATGCTTCAATGTCATCTCGTGTACGTAAAGGAGGATTGACTTTAAAACGAGGGTCAAAGGAACGCGCCTCCTCATCCTCTAAAGTGAGATGATGAGGAGTTACTTCAGCAGTTACTTTAATACCTTGAGCCTTTGCCCATCGAATCAATTCAACTGAACCACGTGTAGAAATGTGAAGCTCATGAACACGTGTATCGATATGTTTTGCTAACAGACAGTCACGTATGACAATCGCCTCTTCAGCAACGGAAGGCCACCCCGTCAAACCAATGTCAGCTGAGACTTTGCCTTCATGCATTTGTGCGCCTTCCGTAAGACGTGGCTCTTGTGCATGTTGAGCAATAAGACCGTCAAAAGATTTCACATATTCAAGAGCACGTCGCATAATAAGTGGATCAGAAACACATACGCCATCATCAGAAAAAACACGCACCTTCGCTTGAGAATGCGCCATAGCGCTTAATTGTGCAAGATGTTCACCTTTCAGACCTTCCGTTACTGCCCCAACTGGCCATACATCACAGTACCCTGCTTCTTTTCCGAGGCGATAGACTTGCTCAACTACCCCTGCGTTATCTTGCACCGGAGACGTGTTTGCCATCGCACTTACAGATGTATAGCCACCAGCTGCAGCGGCACGTGAAGCACTAAGAACCGTTTCTGCATCTTCTCGCCCAGGCTCGCGCATATGTGTATGCGGATCAACAAGACCTGGCAAAGCAATATATTGGGATGCATCGATAACTGTATCGTTAGCGTTTTCCTCTAAAGAATCAGCAATATCTTTAATATATCCATGAGAAATACGAATGTCTTTCGATGCTTCACCAAGAATCTGCGCACCACGAATAAGATATGTCAATGTGCTCATAACGTTAAATCCTTATCTTGTGACATTAAAAGATACAAAGCTGCCATACGTACCGAAACACCATTAGCGACTTGCTGAGTAACAACAGAGCGCGGAGAATCAGCTACACTTGCTGTAATTTCTAAGCCGCGATTCATAGGCCCTGGATGCATGATAATTGTATGCTTTCCTAATTTTCCAGCACGCGCAGAATTCAACCCATACTCATTTTGATATTCACTTGCGGATGGGAAAAAACCTCCGCCACCTTTATTCATACGTTCATGCTGTACACGTAACATAATAATGGCGTCAAAATGTGATTCTAAAGCTTTATCAAAGGAATATTCAACACTGCAATTCCAATGACAAATGTCTAACGGCAAAAGAGTTTGTGGAGCTACAAGAGTAATTTCTGCGCCTAAAAGCGATAAAAGCTGCACGTCGCTACGAGCTACACGTGAATGCAAAATATCGCCAACAATAGCAACTTTAACGCCTTCTAAAAGCGAATTTTTAGGAGCTCGTCTATTCTCTTTATTGTGAATATGGCGTCTAATAGTAAAAGCATCCAATAATGCCTGTGTAGGATGCTGATGTTTGCCGTCGCCAGCGTTCAAAATAGGAACATCGACCCATCCTGATTGAGCCAATCGATAAGGAGCACCGTCAGCATAATGGCGCACAATCAAAGCTTCAGCACCCATAGCGCAGATTGTTTGTGCAGTGTCTTTTAGAGATTCGCCTTTTGAAACAGAAGATCCACGCGCCGAAAAAGAAATAACATCCATTGACAATCGTTTAGCTGCCGTTTCAAATGACAAGCGTGTACGCGTTGAATCTTCAAAAAATAAGGTGGCAACTGTATGTCCGCGCAAAACAGGAATTTTTTTAATATGACGATCTTGCGTACTTGCCATTTCTTCTGCCGTATCAAGCATCAAAAGAGCATCGTTTCGAGTAATAATGTCAGTTCCTAAGAGATTTTTCATTTCAAAGCTCCTTGCTCAATAGTGACAGAATCTTCTCCATCGCTCTCTCTAAGAGATACGAATACGCGCTCTTGAAGTGACGTAGGAAGATTTTTACCTACATAATCTGCTCGTATAGGAAGTTCTCTATGACCTCTATCCACTAAAACAGCTAATTGCACTGATGCAGGACGCCCATAATCCTTAAGAGCCTCAAGACTTGCAGTTATAGTCCTGCCTGAAAACAAAACATCATCTACAAGAATAATCTTTTTTCCATTAACTTCTTCATGACGAAGAGTTGATTCATGTAAAAAACGGGTTGGTTGCCCAGCTAAATCATCACGGTAAAAAGTAATATCTAACGATGTAGTTGGAATACTTTTTCCAGATATATCTTCTAAAAGACGTTCAAGGCGCCCCGCTAAAGGTACACCACGCGTCTGTATGCCAACTAGAGTAATATCGTCAACACCTTGATTTTTTTCCACAATTTCATGTGCGATTCTCTTAAGAGTGCGTTCTATATCTTCTTGCACCATAAGAGTAGTTTTTTTATACACTTCGCCCATATTGACTCCTTACTCGCCTCACAGGACGACCTTAAAGGACATGACAATACAATAATAAACGATTCTTTAGAGAACTATATGCATATTTCTACTTATTATTCTTATCAGCAATGCGATTCAAAACTCCCATAACAAAACCGACACTACGTTCAGTAGAAAATTCTCGCGCTAAAGATGACCATTGTGATATCACAGCGTTTCGCGGCGTGTCCAAAAAAAGCAATTCAGCCGTAGCACCACGCAAAATATTTCTATCAACAGCATTCATACGCGTAATTGACCAGTCTTCAGAAGCCTCGTCAATTACCGTATTAATAAGCATCATATTATCAATATATGCTTGAACTATACTACTACCAAATTCTTTTATCGGCACTTGAGAAACAGAAAGAGTGCGACGCTCTTCAAGTAAAGAAGATATATCAGACGAAGTGATAATGTCGCGCTCGTCTGCCTCAAACAAAATATCCATAGCACGCTGACGTTGTGTTGTGCGCGCAGTTTTAGAATTTTTTTTCTGAGCCATTAGTCGTTTGCTCGGGAAATATAGGAACCTGTACGGGTATCAACTTTAATCTTGTCACCCTGATTTAAGAAAAGAGGAACTTGTACTTCATAATTTGTTTCTACAGTTGCTGGTTTTGTGCCAGCATTCGAACGATCTCCTTGCAAACCTGGCTCTGTATACGTAATTTCAAGAACAACAGATGCCGGAAGTTCAATGAAAAGAACTTCGCCTTCGTGAGAGGCAACAATAACTTCTTGATTTTCAAGCATGAAATGAGCAGCATCGCCAACAATTTCAGGAGAGACAGGAATTTGTTCGTACGTTTCAAGATCCATGAAGACATAGTCAGTTCCATCATTGTAAAGATACTGCATATCAGAGCGATCAACAGTGGCCGTTTCTACCTTAACACCTGCATTTAACGTACGCTCAACAGTTTTACCTGATAAAACATTCTTTAACTTTGTACGAACGAACGCAGGGCCCTTACCTGGCTTAACATGTTGAAATTCAACAACTTGCCAAAGTTGGTTGTCAAGGTTCAATACCATACCATTTTTTAGATCATTAGTTGTTGCCACGTTTATACCTTCCTCATAGTATGTTCATTTATCGGCCATACAGACACAATGTTATTCTAAAATTTTATTATTGAGTTCTTAATCAATATGATACAAGGCTCATAACCTTTATAAACCTAATGAAGCTAATGCCTGGCGCATGGGGTATCCTTCAATGTCGTACATGATATGTGGGTCTTCATAATCACGTAAAATCATCATCCGAATATTCCGATGAGACATTTTGTCATCAGGAGCATAAAGCGCGCATACATACTCCAAAGATGCTATGACATCTTCCTTACTAACATTGCCAATATGTGTATTGAATCCAAACGATTCAAGGCGATCTCTATGTTGAGCAGTCCAATGTGCCGGAGAAATATTAAGACTTTCTGATATAGCTGCCGAAAATACTAAACCAAGCGATAGTGCATAACCGTGATCAATTTTTGGTACTAGACGTTTCATTGCTCGCGCAAATGTATGACCATATCCATACATTTCTCCGCGAACACGCATTTGAGAAGCAAGAGAGGCGACACGCAAAACTTCGGCAATAAGTTCATGCATTTTCTCCTCATTTTTTAGCTTTTCGAGAAGCAAAAAAATCTTTTTATTATAGGCATAACCTAAAGAAATTGCCTCTGCAATAGCTAAACGTTTTTCCTTATATTCTGGAATATCAATAAGGTCATTATCGCAAATAACTTCAAGAACTTTGATCTTTCCATGTGCTAATGGAGCATATAAAGGATTATTCCATGTTCGACATATGATTGTATCTACCTTTGTAGGCACAATAACACTAGAAAGTCCTCCTAACCACATTGAAGAAATCGCGGTACCAAACTGAACAGTTTGCGTTCCACCTACACACACAACAACAAAATTCTTAGCTATGGCTTTGTTTTCTAAGAAAGAAATAACTTCAGCAGTGTTTCCAATGTAATCATCTACATACATATCCACAATATGATGTTCATCATCTAAAAGACTGCGAAGACGGTCACTTTGCCATGAATGATCAGAAATAAAAAGAATATTCTCAAATTTCTGCACAGCTAATTGAATGTGTACATCTAAATTATTCCCCCGTAAAATATCATACGATTCCATCTTAATGAGTTCAGGAACCGATGAACCTAACAATGCAACGACCATACGAGCTACTCGTCTGGCCGGTCGAGAATCAGATGATACTGTCCATTTTGCACACTCTTCATATAGATGCTGGCGTTCTTTACGTAATCTCGCAACTTTTTCTTCAGGATTTTCACTCAATAAAGGACGCTCATTTGTCGATCTTTCTAGACGCGACATAATTTGTTCATCTGAAGCATTAATAAAGAAAACAGGCTGTTCAGATAGTACAGATCGAACTTTTTCCGAAAGAACCGCCCCTCCACCAAGCGATAAAACGCCTTCCCTATTCTTTACTGCATCAGCAATAACATGCGCTTCTAAATCTCGAAAATACTCTTCACCATCTTCAGCAAAAATTTCAGGAATTGATTTTCCTGCGTATTCTTCAATTAATGTATCCGTATCAGCGAAATCGCATTTTAGTAATCGTGCAACAATGCTACCAACCGTTGTTTTACCACAACCAGGCATTCCAATAAAAATTGCCTGTATCACTGACGAACCTCCGGAATATTCTTCAGAAAATTCTCTATATTTCGACGAGCCTCTTTAACACTATCACCACCGCTTTTTTCCAATAAGGCCTGTGCAATAACAAGAGCAGCTACAGATTCACCAATAACAGCACCTGGAACCACAGCAGTTGTATCAGAGCGTTGATGTAAAGCTGTTGCCTCCTGACCATTTGTGACGTCAATCGTTTTTAATGCGCGAGGAACGGTTGAAATTGGTTTAAAGGCAAAACGAACACGTATCACTTCACCATTTGACATGCCACCTTCAATACCGCCAGCATGGTTCGTATTACGATAAACATATTTTTCGCGCAAAATTTCATCATGTGCTTCAGATCCATATGTAGAAGCAATATCAAAGCCATCACCAATTTCTACACCTTTAACAGCTTGAATGGACATAAACGCGGCAGCTAAACGAGCATCAAGGCGTCTATCTGCGCAAACATAAGAACCCAAACCTTGCGGAACACCATAAATAAAGACTTCACACACTCCCCCTAAGGTATCTCCTAACTTTTTCATTTCATCAATATGCTCTACCATCTTAGTTTCAGTATTCTTATCAAGACAACGAACAGGAGAGGCATCTAAACGTTCCGTATCCTCTGGTACAGGAATATATGAAGAAGCATCAGTTACTTTTCCAATTCTGACAACTCGCGACACAAAAGAAATATCGGCAATCTGATCGCAAATAGCTTTGGCAATGGTCCCTGCAGCCACACGAGCAGCTGTTTCCCTAGCAGATGCACGTTCTAACACTTGACGCGCATCATTAAAACCGTATTTGTTCATTCCCACTAAATCTGCATGGCCTGGACGAGGTTTTGTCAACGGACGGTTACGAGCAATTTCTTGAGAATCTCCTTTACCTGCATCTTTCATGAGCACATCAGATGAAACAGGATCAGGATTCATAACATCTTCCCATTTAGGCCATTCCGAATTGCCAATCATTAAGGTAATAGGAGACCCCAAAGTTACTCCGTGACGCACACCTGTTAAAATCGTCAGTTCATCTTGCTCAAATTTTTGACGAGCACCCCTACCGTACCCCAATCGGCGACGTTGTAATTGCTTGGCTATATCGTCAGTAGTAATATGCAAACCAGCTGGCACATTCTCAAGTGTTGCTACTAAAGCTTTACCGTGTGATTCCCCTGCTGTCATCCAACGAAACACGTTAACCTCTTTTCACATATCCTACGACATAATCATTAATACATTATATGCAGTTTTTTCTTTATCTTTTTTACTGTGTTGAAATACTAGTATTACACATACACCAACTGCAAACCCCACACAATAAAACTTCCTACTACCAACCAAGGACCAAAAGCAATTTCAGTTTTCCAATCAAAAAAATCCACAAAGACATTATATAAAGAATAGAACGCGCTCAAGAGCAATGCTAACAACAAAATCAACAAAAAACACACTGGATGAGCAAAACATACCGACAAAACTGCAAGAAGTTTTACATCTCCCCGACCAAAAGGAATAACATGAGAAACAATAGTTCCTACAATGTAAATAAGGAAGAAATACACTAGTTTATGGATAATAGGCTCTCCTATAATGAGATGTGTGCTTATAGATACAACCAGAGCACATAACAGTAATGGATCTGGTAACAGGTGATGAACTGAATCCACTAAAGCAGCTAGTACTAAAAATGGAAAAACACCGATAAAGAGAAGTACATCTACAATATTTCCATGAAATACATGGAATTCTCTAAGAACAAACACAAAGGAAACTCCTGCAAGAAATGCAAGAAAAGAAATAAATAAAGCTTGAGGGATGGTACATACGGAACGTAAAAATCTTTCTTTAGAAAAAAAATCATCAACATACATATTCATAGGATAAATACGTATGTTGATGATAAAAAAAGTTATTCACATACTATGAACGATGTTCTTTTACCCAATCGCGGTATTCTTGCACATTCTTTTGATGCTCTTCATAAGTTTCCGCATATTTTGTTTGTCCATTATCAAGGTTAACTGTCACAAAAAAAAGCCACTTTCCATCTGCCGGATGGGCGACAGCATAAAGAGCTTTCTGCGATGGATTTCCAATGGGAGTAGGTGTTAAACCTTCGCGAGTATATGTGTTGTAAGGAGTATCTGTGCGTACTTCTTCTTGTGTAGGAGAACCAGTTGATTTACCAACACCATAAAGTACTGTTGAATCCATTTGCAATTTCACATGTTGTTCAAGACGATTTTCAATGACACGAGCAACTTTTGCTCTCTCGTCATCAGTATTTGGAGCTTCTCGAGTCACAATAGAAGCTTTAATCAAAGCATTTTTCCATTGAGAACGATCAAAATTCAAATTTTCTAATTGTTCAACACGTTGAGCAACGATATTCTTAAGGAATTGTGTTACTCCAATTTTAGGATCAATTTTATATGTATCTGGAGCGAGCCATCCTTCAATTTCACCGCCCGCTTCCGGAGGTAAAGAATAAGAACTACCATCTAAAGCAAGTTGAGCAACTTCATCAGCAGATACACTAAAAGCAGAAGCAATACGTTCAAAAGCATCTGTTTTATTCATTCCAGGAAGAATCGTAATACTTACTTCTGCCCGTGAACTTGGATCAAGAAGTTTCGATAATGCACTAGCTGACGACATTTCTTTTTTCAAATAAAATTTTCCTGGCTGAACTGCAGAAGAACGTCCATTACTATTAAAAACTTTAATAAAAGCCGACTCAGTCTTTACTACACCTTTTTCTACAAGAATCTGAGCTATCTTAGTGCCAGATGCTCCCTCTGGAATTTCTACAATTACTTCCGATGTTCCCGTACCTTCATAATCATCAATTCCTAGCAACGCAGAGAGATAACCAGTTTTAGCTGCATATGTAGTTCCAGCTGAAATAGGGAAAAAAACAAAAGCAAGAACGATAGCTAAAATGATCGCTTTTTTACGAGAATATTTTTGTTTTTCTGGACGGTCTAATTCATCGATATCATGCGTATCGATAAAATTTTCATCGAATTGAGCAGAAGTATCATGAAAGAAATCAGTCATTTTCACTCACTATCGTTTCATTCAAAGGTGTTCCAGGAGGCAATCCTGTTGTCGATTCATATTCTAAAGCAGATTGAAGAATAAGAACAGCGGCAACTTGATCCACAACAGATGTATGATCACATTTCTTACGCCCATTCACATCAAGGACTTTATGTGCCTGAGCACTTGACAAACGTTCATCAAATAATCGAATAGGCACAGGAGCTATTCTGCGCGCGAGTTTCTGCGCCCATGATGTAACATAATGAACCATTTCACCTTGAGAGCCATCCATATTGGTAGGACGCCCGATAATGACTTCAAGAGCATTATTATTTTTAATGTGCTTTGTGATAATGCGTATGTCGGCATGATTGTGAGGCACTGTAGCGATAGGAGAAGCAAGGATGCCATCAGTATCGCTAAGCGCTACACCAATACGTTCTTTACCGACGTCAATTCCAATACGTTTACCACTACGCATTCAATAAACTTTCAACATGTTTCATGGCCTGAGGTATCTGCGAAGAATCAGTACCCCCACCTTGTGCCATAGCTGACTTACCTCCACCGCCGCCACCAAGAATCTTGGCAACTTCGCTAACATATTTACCAGCATGAACACCGTTTTCTTGTGCCTTTGATGTGGCAGCAATAAAAACAAGAGGACGATTATGCGAAACAGCAAATAATGCAAGAACACTTGGAGATGAATCACTCATCTTTTCTAACACTCGATTTGCTAATAAACGCAAGCCATCAGCACTATCAACATCACCAATATTGAAAGAATAGAATTCATACCCATTTACAGTATGCTTTGATTCCATAACAGTATCAACAAGAGAAAGTATTTTTTCTTGTTGAAGAGTTTTGATTTCTTTTTCCGCTTGCTTAATGCGCATAAGAAGCGTTGATACTTTTTCCTCTATTTCCTCAGTTTTTCCACCAAGCGAACTTGTGAGAGCTGACAGTATTGCTCGTTCTTTTGCACCTTGTGCATATGCACCTTTACCAACAAGAGCTTCAATACGACGCACACCAGAACCAATAGAAGATTCCCCTAAAAGAGTGAACATACCGATACTGCCTGTATCATTCACATGAGTACCAGCACAAAACTCTTTTGACCAATTTCCATCAATAGAGACAACTCGTACCTCTTGCCCGTATTTCTCACCAAATAGAGCAATTGCGCCTGTTTGCTTTGCCTTTTCAATAGGCATCACTTCACTTGTCACATGGAGATTTTCTTGCAAACGTTCATTAACACGTTGTTCAATATCGCTCACCAGAGAAGCATCTAATCCAGATCCATGACGGAAGTCAAAACGCAATCTGCTAGGAGAATTTTCAGAACCTGCTTGTGTTGCTTGTTCACCCAGAAACTCATGTAAGACCTTATGAAGCATGTGGGTAGCTGTATGTGAACGC